>NZ_PEIG01000004.1:0-300000 GCF_002749975.1 Gloeocapsopsis sp. IPPAS B-1203
CTGATGATGACGTGCTTGATATCGCGAGCAAAGAAGGTTGTCTACTCATTACTTCAGATAAAGATTTTGGTGAATTGGTTTTCCGATTGCAACGGATAACAGCAGGCGTGATTCTAGTCAGGTTAGCGGGGACTTTACTTGATGTGAAAGTAGAATATTATTTCACGCGCGATCGCCACCTATGCTGAACAACTTTCTTGTGCTTTTACAGTCATCTCTCGAAGTTCTATTCGCATTCGCAAACTCCTTTGATCTGATGAGCCATTTCCCGAGCACAATGCCGTAGCGCTACTGGTGTGAGGATGAAAGTCGCTTTGGACTCAAAACAATTGAACGTCGTCGCATCACTGCCCGAGCCATACAGCCTATAAGCATCCATCAGTGGGTGTTTGAGACCTTCTGGCTCTATAGAGCCGTTGAACCCAAAACGGGAGAGTCGTTTTTCTGGGAGTTCTCCCACCTCGATTCGCTCTGCTCTGAGCGCTACCTGCAGTATCTGAGTGAGGCGTATCCAAACCAGATGCATCTGATGCAGGTGGATCGCTCTGGAGCACATACAGCCGTTGAGCTTCACGCTCCAGACAACATTATTCTGCTGTTTCAACTCCCTTATGCACCGCAACTCAACTCCATTGAGCGGTTCTGGCGATGGCTCAAAGACCGATTGGTATGGCAGTTATGGTTCTAATCGAGCGGAATTGATTTGAGAGTTGGAATTTTACCTGCGTCAGTTGAGTTGTTCCATTGTTTCTTCATGCTGCTGAACAAATTGATTCGCTAGCTTTAGCTATCTTTAACCATGAGTTTAAAAATAAAGCTACTCTGATCGGGCATGACACAGGAATTGGTAAAACTCGAATTGTTTGTGGTCTAGCACGATATGCACAGCAGCCAGGACTGACACCAGTTATTGTTACAGCAGATCCCGTACTCTACACAGACATTCTGACAGGGGATGGTGTAGATACAGGCAACAACTTCAACTCGTTGATCGCAAATAACGGAATGAGAGTGAAACTGACCTCGCCAGATGGCACTTTGACCGGATCAAAGAAGATGTCGTTAAGCAAATTAGTGCAGACTTTGCTTTATCTGGAGAAGCTGCACAATCAAACAATCCGGCGTTGGGAGACGCCGACGCAACTAGTACAATTTTTACGAGCGTTTTGCACAACCTTACCGCCGTTACTGCTTTGGGTTTAAAAGCTGAAGAAACGGCAAATGCAGCGATCGCTGACATCGAACAGGGGCGCAAGCCAATTATCATGCTGTTCAACACAATGGAATCGACCATCAAGAACTTCATTGATACGCATAACGAGTTGGCAGATGCACATAATGCTCAATTCCCCGACTCCTTAATGAAGCGGAAAGCGGATCGAAGTTGGCGATGCAATTAATATTAACGCTGGAGAGTTATTCGCGCGCTACCTCGAAAAGTCGCGCACAATCAAGATTACTGAACCCTATCTTGATAAATTAACTGGAAAACAGGTGACACGTTCGCATCGCTTAACTGATGCAGAATTAGGTGAAGCGGGAGTTGCCGCCTTTAATCAGGCTGAAGCCGCGATCGCCTCCGACAGTGCGCTTAGCGCGATCGCCACTGCTGATTGGAGCCAACTACCTATATCGCCGATTGATTATATTAAGCAAAAAATTGAAGCTGCAGGGCATTCAATTGGAGAAATTACCGCACGCACTCACGTCCTTAAATAAGAATCAGCCGCAGAACTCGC
This sequence comes from Gloeocapsopsis sp. IPPAS B-1203, assembly GCF_002749975.1. Lineage (NCBI taxonomy): Bacteria > Bacillati > Cyanobacteriota > Cyanophyceae > Chroococcidiopsidales > Chroococcidiopsidaceae > Gloeocapsopsis > Gloeocapsopsis sp. IPPAS B-1203. Next base: position 1,740 of record NZ_PEIG01000004.1, read on the forward strand.
GTCTGGGGTTATTACCTATGCCACTAGAGAACATGGCACTGCTCAAAAAAAGTAGGTAATGGACGATTTTCAGAACGGCAGGATAGATGCTGTTATCACTTCTACAACCGGCTATTCTTTGCACGCAGCACGCAACTGTTGCCGATCAGCGGCAGCGAGTTATGTACATGGAAGCATCAGATTGATTTTTTTTGAATATTGAATTTATGAGAGTAACTACCTTGTTGAAGTGCGACAACTTAAGATTCAAGCGGTCTTTACTCTGTCTTGCCTAGGTTTATATAGTGTACTTTTGCTCTTTACACGTCTAATCTAAAGTACAAGTTATATTTGATACTTTCCAGACGTTCTCTTAGCCGTTGTTGCTTTTTATCAAATACTTGTAATATTACTACTGAAAAGTAGAAGATCGATCTTCCTAAAATGCCCAAAGCCAAGAAAAGTAAAGATTTAAAGGCAGTTCGGCAAATTATCTTGTGGATTGTTGCAAATGCAGGTGGAATTGGTAAGACAACGCTGGGCGTTCATTTAGGATATCGACTTGCCCAGTTGGGGTTTAACACATTATTTGTTGACTTAGACACAAATGGTTCATTGGCTCGCTTTTGTGGATTAGAACCAGAACTTGATCCCAGCCTGACAACAGCAGCCTTATTTGATCGAACCTTTGCAGGAGATTATCCAATCCAGACACCAATATGGGGAACTCCACAAGGGAAATTTCAAATTTGCCAAGGTGGTCCAGTAATGATGCAGGTAGGAGTAGATTTACCAACTCGGACTGGACGTGAGTTTGTGTTGAGAAAAACATTGAAAAAATACCCTATTGTTTACGATGTAATCATTCTAGATTCACCAGCATCTTTAGATGTACTAAGTTCCTGTGCCTTAGCTACAGCAACTCACATTTTGATTCCTCTACCAATGTCAGTCAAGTTATCTGGAGTTGATTGGCTGTTGCAGTGGATTCGGGATGAGGCGGAAGCTCTTGATCTCGATCCAGTACCAAAATTGTTAGGTGGTGTTCCCGTACGTGTTGCGAGCAATGCTGACCAGCAGGTGTTTTATAGCGAGATTGGACAAGTGTTAGCCGCACAAGGTATCCCTTGCTTTCCTGGAATTCGATATAGTGCTGAGTTTGAGAATGCATCAAATCGTGGAGTAGCTCCCCTCTATCTTCACCGCCCTAGTCATAATGCGTGCAAGGATTTTGAGCCAGTCATCAACGTATTAACTAAAGAGTTGACACAAACGTAATCTAGATAGAAGATCGATCTTCTAAAAATCAGGAAGAGTTCAATGAGTAAAACACGTCCCAATGTTTCAACTTTTTTATCAGGTAGCAATCGAGCACTGCAGACACAACGGGAATTAGCAGATGCGAAAGAGCAAATTGCTCAATTAGAAAAAGAAATAGAAACAGAACGTCAAGAAATTCAGTCAATTTTGTCAGAACATAAAGTTAGCCAAGCAACTGTCCCTATTGCTCAGATTCTGCATCGTCCCTACCAATCGCGGCGTGAGAAAGAGCCTCAAGCATTTGAAGCACTGATTCAAAGTATTAAACTGTATGGTTTTCGGGGTGCTATATGGGTACAACGTTTAGCGAATGGTCAATTACGACTCATTGCTGGTGAAACACGGTTAGATGCTGCAATTGAAGTTGGGTTAACTGAGATTACTGTAGATATTGTTGAAACTGATGATATTACGGCAGTTAAGCTGTCTCGCATGGAGAACTCTAGACGCAGAAATCTAAATGCGTTAGATGATACTGAAGAAATTTTATATTTGTTGACCTTGGTCTTGGATCAACCACGAGACAAAGTAATATCGCTACTATATAGGTTTAAAAATGCAACAGAAGGAAAATCTTCATTAGATCCAGAGATTCGAGACAAGATTGAATCTGTGTTTCAAGAAGTTGCACCAGAGTTAGGAGTAATGACATATGTAACTTCTCGATTACCGTTACTCAATCTACCTAGCGATATATTGGAAGCTTACAACATGGGAATGTTACAGTACACAAAAGCTGTTGAGTTAGGACGAATTGAGGATAAAATACTCCGCCAAGAATTATTAAGCGAGACAATTGAGCAGGGGTTATCCCTAGCAGAGCTTAAAGCTCGAATTCGTCCTACAAAATCTCCACGCACAGTTGCTGACCGAATAGAAAAGATACGGGAGCAGATTAACAGCATTAACCAGAAGTCTGTTAGCAAGTTATCTAAGCAACAACGACAGCAATTGAAGAAAACAATTGAAGAACTAGAAATATTGCTTCAGGAAAAGCGTAAAGAGCTAGATTGGGACAATCGATTAACTGACAACTAGGCTACTAGAAAAAGACAAAGGAATTGCTAGCGCTTTGTTGTTGAGCAAGACTTTTCTGTACTTGTACTCTTTACCATCTCTTTACATAATAGGCTTACAGAAGCTAATTTATGGAAAACTATATTATTTGTCTTTCAATATCAGTGTATATGCACCTAACTGACCAGGTACGCTTTTCCAGCGCCCTTGTTTAGCACCATTCCAGAGGATTTTGCCAACTTGCGCTTTAGCTTTAGTCAAAGCCTTACCTTCAATTTCCCCATATAATGCTCGTGCCACTTTTTCAGGAGTCAAAACCTCGCTATGCTGTTCTTCTACTATCATTGTCACTGCTGCTGTGAAACTCATGTTTTGATAGCGCGCTAAGAGTTGCTCGTTCGATTTGGTTATTTGCTTTTGTTGGCGAGATTTAGTATCCTGAGCCGGCGAGTTTGATGCAATCAGTTTGAGGTCAATCGTATAGCAACCAGGAGAATCTGGGACTTTCTCCCAAAGTCCTTTTTCTACTCCCTTGCGCAGAGTATCATTCATCCTCAACCTTTCTGCTTTGAGGTCTTGTGGCTCAACTTCTCCATGTACAGCACGAACAATGTAATCTAAGTGCAAAATACTGCCTTCATTTTCCTGCAATAACTGTTCAACAGCTTCAGATTTACTCAAGTGCTGATACTGTGGCAAAAGTGGTGTTTTGAGAAATTGCGATTGTGCTTTGTGCAACTTTGGAGAAGGCAATTGCTGGGGATGCTCCAAGAAAGTAGAATGCTCTGGATCTGGGAATTGAATGGGTGAGTCAGATTCTGAGTGCTGTTGTTCGTCTTGCTGGCGATTGAAAGCCGAGTTAACCACCTCTTTTTGGAGAAAATTTGTAGCAACAGATTGTTCTGAGTGTTCCGGTACTTGCTGTGACGGTTGCTGTTCGCTTTCATGGAGCAATTGGGTTAATACTTCATCAACTAACGTCGGCGAAGAAACCTCGCTATCTCTTGAAATATCAAGATGCTTCGGCTCGACAGTTGAGGATACCTCTGTGCGGGAGGTTTCTCCACGAATAGGAGTGTCCGGTGCTGATTGGATAATCTGAAGCTCGTTGTGCTGTAAGATGAGCTGGTCTGCTAAGAGTGCGTTAATATGCGCAATTTGCTCTTTAGCACTTTGGGCTTTTGAGTGTTGTTGTGCGTGTTGTGTTTGGTAGTGCGCTCGGAGTTGAAGTAGACTTTCCGTCAGTTGCTGTTGTTCGACTAACTGATCCACTAACAAAGCATGAATACGATTAAGTTGTTCAGTTGCATGCGAAATCGCACTGGCGCATTCTTGCACAATTCCTTGATAGCGATCGCGCAGTTCAATGAGGCTATGAATGAAGTGTTGGTTTTGAAGCATTTTTCGCTCTTGAGCGTGGAGTGTCGCTAGCATAATATGGACAGCAGTGTGATACTTCTAACCTATGCCATCTAAGAGAGTTCATGTTAGAGAATACACCGTCAGAGCGCACGAGCGAGTGATTCATACACGAGTGTAACAGATCAGGCACAAACAAGACGGGAACTGGCTTTCCTATTAGGTTGTAATGAATTAACGATATATCGTTTTATGAGTTTTCGCATCTTGATTATGCCTGTTTTCAACGGTTTATTGACCTATTTGCGGCTGAAGAACCAGATAGTCTGAATTTGTTCACTTAGACCAAGCTATTTGTCACATTGCTACGATGTACTAGCACAAAAGGTTAGTATAGAAGGGGAGGAAGACTGAATCGGGAAATATACAGGCAGATCCGTCTCCATGCTAATGCGGCTCTAACTGTAAACAAAAGACGTGAAGTCAAATGACTGCACGAGGAAGAAGCAATGAAGATCAAAGCAATGGCGGAACGATTTCGAGTTCATAGCAGAACAATTCGACGCTGGATAGAGTGCTCAATTCCCGAAGAAAAAGCAGTGCACCATTGCAACCAAAACAAGTAGTGACAGAGGCTGACAAAGAAGCAGTGTTGGCATATCGAGCGCAACATCTGACTGAAGGAGCAAACCGAATTGCACAAGCACTCAAAGCCGAACTCAAGCTGTGGCAGTATCATTATAACTAGACTCGTCCGCATCAAGAGATTGGCAATCAGACTTCAATGCAGGTCTATCGACAAAACTCTGCTTTGCATGCTGCCACTCGCATGCTAACCTCATGTGTCATTACAACTAGTGGCTAGTTCTGTGTCACATCTATAGAACTTAAAGAATTCACGCTTGTTCTAGAAAGTATGTGTAACAAATTGATTGATGTACTCATTCTTGGTGCAGGACCCGCAGGCACTGCGACAGCGATACAATGTGCTCAAGCTGGACTTGATGTCACAATTGTTGAACGCGAACAATTTCCGCGCGATCGCCCTGGAGAAACACTGCACCCAGGAATTGAACCTTTACTACAACAATTAGGTGTTGCTGAAACTTTAACTTCTGACTTATTACGTCACACAGGAATATACGTGCAATGGAATCAATCGCAATTTATCCCCTACGGGAAAGATGATGCAGGCGTATGGCGTGGCTTTCAGATCTGGCGGGCAGATTTTGACGCTGCTTTACTCAACCACGCTAAAAAGTTAGGAGTCAAAGTGCTACAACCGTGCCACGCTAAAGCAATACTATTGAATCATAATCGAGTTGTCGGTGTAGAAACATCACAAGGCGCTTTACATTCAACCTTTGTTGTGGATGCAACCGGAAGTCACCACTGGCTAGCGCGTCAATTAAAATTATCGATTACACATTACACCCCACGCCTGATTGCCCGCTACGGTTACGCTATGGGAGAATGTTCCCAACAGACACCAGCGATCGCCGCAGATAACCAAGGTTGGACATGGACAGCCCAAGTACGTCCCCAACTGTATCAATGGACGCGATTATCCTTCAACCAACCCATCGATAAACACTGGATTCCCCCACAATATACCCAACTGCAACCCTTTTGTCAGCCCAACTCCGCCGATGTCACCTGGCGCATTGTTGAACATCTAGCAGGTAATGGTTACTTCCTCGTCGGTGATGCAGCATCCGTACTCGATCCAGCCGCCTCCCACGGCGTACTCAAAGCAATTATGTCTGGTATGATGGCAGGACACGCGATCGCCCAAATTCTCAATCACACCCAACCCGAACAAACCGCAACTCAAGCCTACAATCACTGGCTACACACCTGGTTCCACCACGACATCCAAAAACTCAAACAACTCTACACTACTCTACCAACCCCTCCTCAGTGGCTCTAATCCTCTGCGTTACGCCTAATAAGGTTCGTTACACAATCATCGCCTGCTGACGCAGACTAGCAATCGTTGCGATCGCATATTCTCCCACGCGATCAATCTCCTCATCTGTATTAAACCGCCCAATTCCAAACCGAACCGACGCATAAGCGAGTTTCTCAGTACGCCCCAACGCCATCAGAACGTGAGAAGGTGCTGTTTTTGCCGAAGAACACGCTGCACCAGAAGAAACCGCCATCACAGGCTGCAATCCGAGTAACAACGCCGCACCATCTACACCCTCTACAGAAATATTCAAATTTCCTGGTAATCTTTGCGTAGGATGTCCATTCAGATGAATTCCAGATTGACTCAAGTGTTGCCACAACTTATCTCTTAACGCAACCAAGCGTCTAGCTTCAGTTTCTTGTTCTGCTAACGCAATTTCTACCGCTTTCGCAAATCCGACAATTTGTGGTGGATACAGCGTTCCCGATCGCATTCCGCGTTCGTGCCCTCCACCATGTAACTGTGGCGCAATTTGTACCCTAGGATTGCGCCGCCGCACGTATAATGCACCAATACCTTTAGGACCATAAACTTTGTGTGCAGTCATTGATAATAAATCAATTTTCATCGCTTGCACGTCTAGCGGAATTTTACCAATTGCTTGCGCGGCATCAGTATGAAATAGAACATTGCGATCGCGACACATTTGCCCAATGTTTGCCAAAGGCTGCAACACGCCAATCTCATTATTAGCCGCCATCACGGAAACTAAAACGGTATCAGGGCGAAAAGCCTTTTCCAACTCAACTAAGTCGATTAATCCATCTTCTTGTACAGGTAAAAATGCAACTTCAAAGCCAAGCGATCGCAAATACTCACACGGGTCAAGCACTGCATTATGCTCAGTTTGGACAGTAATAATATGCCGTCCTTTTTGGAAGTATGCTTCTGCAGCTCCTTTAATTGCTAAATTATTTGCTTCTGTCGCCCCACTTGTAAAGATAATTTCTTCTGGTGTCGCACCAATTGCCTCTGCTAATATATTGCGTGCTTGTTTAACCGCCGCTTCTACTTCCCAACCATAAAGATGACTTGTACTTGATGGATTACCAAAGTGTTCGGTAAAGTACGGTAGCATTGCTGCTAACACGCGCTCATCTACAGGTGTGGTTGCATGGTTATCTAAATAAATTGGGCGATTAGCCATATTCCCTAACTTAATACTTGTCCTATATTTTTTAATATACCGAGAACTTTATATAACTCATTTTCGCGCTTGAGCAGTGTAAACTGCTCGGACAATGCATATTGAGGAATATCTTGTTTCAGTAGCTTGAGAAATATAAATTCGCTACCATTCGTAACTAATCCAAATACTAGGTTTTCTGGATAAGGGTTGCTTAGCATATAAGCTAGAGCTTGCGGTATTGCTGTATACAAAGAAAATACAGTACTTTTTGATTCGATAACAAGTAGCCAAAACTGATGCTTTAAGACTAATACATCAATCCTACCTTTTACGACTTCTCCTTCATCTTCTTGTCTAATTTCTATAGACTCCTCAGTCTCTACATAAAAAGGAGGACGATAAAAGCTTGCTAAATCAAGTAATGGTGATAACACTACCATTTTTACTAATTCTTCAGAAACAGCATGACGCTCAATTAAACTGAAATAGTTTGTTTTTACTCTATCTAGTTGCTGTCTCTCTGGATCAGAAATATTTGGTAAATTTTCAAACCACTCGTTAAAGAAGTTCTCATCAACAGCAAGATGCAAGTTAAACTTTTCTTTTAAGTAATAAAGGCTGATGTTTTGTGCTGAAATGACTTGAACCATAGTTTTTTTAATTTTTATGGTATTTTTCTTAAACAAATGACAGACAAACAAAAAAAGATTTTAGATTATTCATAATAATTAAGCGTTTAAAAATAATTATAATGTTATTTCTCAATGTATTCCAATGTATTCCTTATTTTTCTAACTTAGGCTTTTAAGGATATAATTATTATAGGTTATAAACACTTCAAGCATAAATAGCCTTCTCAAATAATTATATAATCTTTAATCTAAATTATAATTTAAAATATAGAAAAGAGCAGTACCAATGAGTAAAAACCTACGACGTGAATTTGGTAGCCGTGATGAATTAGCTGCCTACTTACGCGAACAATTTCCGGATGCAGCAAAACGCGACAATCATATTTCTCAAATAGTAGGAGGACGAGCATCTGCAGAAGCAGCGTTAGCAAAAATCGATGCAGCACAATACGCTAAGTCACGAAATTTCTTAACAGGTGCAGTAACAAAGCTTTCACCATATATTCGTTATGGAGTTTTGAGTTTAGCTGAAATTCGAGATTATGTTTTGCAAATCCAACATCAAGATGAAGCCACTAAACTCATTAACGAACTCGGTTGGCGTGACTATTGGCAGCGATTGTATGTCAAATTAGGCAATGGTATTTGGGAAGATCAAGAACCTTATAAAACTGGCTATAAAGTTCAAGAATATCAACAAGAATTACCAGATGATATTGCTAATGGAACAAGTGAACGAGTCTGCATTGATAGCTTTAGCCGCGATTTAAGAAAAATTGGCTATTTACACAATCATATGCGAATGTGGCTAGCAGCATATATTGTCCATTGGCGGCGCGTTCGTTGGCAAACAGGAGCAAAGTGGTTTTTAGAGCATCTTTTAGATGGCGATCCAGCAAGTAATAATATGTCATGGCAATGGGTTGCGAGTACATTTAGCCATAAGCCCTATTATTTCAACCGCGAGAATTTAGAAAGATACACTGCAGGAGTTTATTGTCGGGAATGTCCTTTATATGGGAACTGCGATTTTGAAGGTAGTTATGAGGAGTTAGAACAAAAACTATTTCCTCAAGGAGAGTTTAGCAACAATCGTGGTAGTCAAAGTTGGCAACGGGGAAGAAAGGGGCGAAAAGCGCGGGGTTAGGAGTGTGGGAGAGATTTAATTATTGTTCTTTACTACCCGCCTACCCTACTACTCTACTACCCAACTACCCCCCTACTCTCTTACCCAACTACCCGCCTACTCTCTTCCTATCTTTGGGAACCTCGATATCTCATATCGCGTTTTAACACGTAATTTTTGGCAAATTGAGGGATGTCCCCACGATGTCCCATGACAATGACTGTATCGCCGACTTCGAGTAACATCTCGTGTTTGGGGTGAATGACCATTGTACCGTCAGTTTTTCGTAATGCAACAACAATAAAGGCTCCTTTACCTCGAATCTCAATATCACTTACAGTTTGATTTGCTAAGGGAGAATCAGCAGGAATTGCTAACTCATCCACTCGTACATCTATTTCTGCTAAAAGTTCATTTAAAGTGTTGCGTCCGTCATCTTGCTGTAAAAAGTCCATTGCAGCAGGATGCGTAATCATATGTGCCATTCTCTCAGCACCGATCGCCGCTGGTAAAACAACTTGATCTGCACCTGCTAGGCGGAGTTTCTTTTCGGTTGAAGGTAATTCTCCACGGGCAATAATTTGCAAATCGGGGTTAAGTTCGCGGGCGGTTAGTGTGATAAAAACATTAACAGCATCATCAGGAAGTACGGTCGCTAGAGCTTTCGCTCGTTGAATTCCAGCAGCGTGTAATATTGTTTCATCTGCTGCATTACCTTGTTTGACTAAATAGCCTTTTGCTTCAGCTTTAGCAATGCGATCGCCACTGCCATCAATCACAATAAACGGTTGATTAACTCGTGCTAAGCGTCGTGCCAGAATTTCTCCAATGCGCCCAAAACCACAAATAATGACGTGCTGCTGTAGCTTGTCCATTTCGCGTTCCCTGCGTCTAGAATGTAGCGCTTTATTGATTTCACCTTCTGTCACCATCTGCACAACACCACCGACGATAAAAACCACCGATGTATAGCCTGCAACAATGACTAAAATTGTAAATACTCGCAGCGCAGGTGAGGTAATCGGTCGTACTTCGCCATAACCTACACCAAAAATGGTGATAGCTGACATATAAACGGCATCTAGTAAACTCCAGCCCGCAAGAACATACCCCATCACCGCAATTATGATGGTAGAGACAAACGCAATCGCTCCCAGAACAATATTTCTAAACGAGCTTTTCATTCAAATTGAAGTAAATGTAGCGTAATTCTCGTCTACCAGAGCAAAAAAATGTGATTTCAAGCACCATCTAATCAATAACAGCTAATGGCATAATTTTCTAGCTACTGCAAATACTCTTCCAGAATTTAATGAATCAACCGATTATTTGGGTACATGGTGATTGTCTCAGCCCATACAATCCTGCACTAAAAGCTTACCCAGGTGCTCCCGCAATTTGGGTGTGGGACGATGTACTGATCGCAGAATGGCAATTAAGCCTCAAACGCCTAACTTTTATTTACGAATGCTTACTCGAATTACCTGTAACAATCCGACGCGGAGATGTCGCCACCGAAGTGGTTGCTTTTGCTCAAGAACACAATACTAACCTTGTTGTCACCGCAGAAAGTCCTAGCCCGCGCTTCGATACGATTTGTGATGAAATTGAAAACTCGATGTCATTAGAAGTGCTAGCTATCGAACCATTTTTAGATTATGACGGCTATATTGACCTCAAGCGTTTCTCTCGTTACTGGAAAATAGCACAGAAGTATGTATTTGGTAAGAAATGGTAATTGGTAATGGGTGATAGTTGAAATTATATTATTTAATTAAAGCTTATGTCATCTTAAATTGATGATTTTTTCTATACAGATTATTGTGTAATACAAATTCTCCAAACTGAAAGTTTTATTAAGTTAAAACTTACCCATAATAAGCCGATAAATTACGTCATCATGCCAAAAAAATCTGCTTATATTATTACCAATTACCGATTACCATTTACCACCAAAATTATTCGTAATTATTGGCTTCTCACCTACTATGAATGTTCCTCTTAAACAGTATACTAAACTACTAAGTAGCTACTTGAAACCGCAGCAAGGTCGTGTTGCGTTGTTTGCTGTTGCGTTGCTTACAAGCATTGGTTTACAAGTACTTAGCCCGCAAATTTTAGGCTATTTTATTGATACTTCAATTGCTGGTGGATCAGGGCAAGTTTTATTTGGTGCAGCATTACTTTTTATTGGTGCTGCTTTCCTAACACAGTTATTGTCGGTTGTCGCAACCTATTTAGGTGAAAACGTTGCGTGGACTGCGACTAATGCACTCAGAGCAGATATTGTAGAACACTGTATCCAATTAGATTTATCGTTCTATAAATCACGCACATCTGGCGAGTTATTGGAAAGAGTAGATGGTGATGTTAATGTTCTATCGCGTTTCTTTTCGCAGTTGGCAATTCATACATTAGGTAATGCTATCTTGCTACTAGGTATTCTAGTAGCGTTATTTTTCGAGAATTGGTTAGCAGGAGTCAGCTTAACGCTATTTGCGCTCTTTGCCTTGACGATATTATTGGGTTTACATTCTTTTGCAGTAGCACCTTGGACAACTTATTTACAAGTCAGTGCAGAATTTTTTGGCTTTATCGGAGAACACTTAGTCGGAAGAGAAGATATTCGCGCGAATGGTGCGGTTAGCTATGTGATGCGGCGTTTTCATCAAATTTTACAACGCTGGCTGCGAGTTTACCAAAAGGCTCGTTTTACAAGTACAATTCTCTGGTCTACATCAGTTGGTTTATTCACGATTGGCAATGCGATCGCCCTTGGGGTGAGTGCCTATCTCTGGAATCAAAATGCAATTACTCTCGGCAGTGCTTACCTGATTTTTCACTACACTAACTTACTAAACCAACCTATCGAGCGCATCCGCGAAGAACTCGAAGATCTGCAACAAGTCGAAGCAAGTATTCACCGCATCCGCGAAATCTTACAAGTACAGTCGCGTTTAGGTACAGGAGGCGATCGCCCTCTTTCTCAAGGTGCGCTGTCAGTATCTTGCGAACAAGTTTGGTTTGCTTACGAATTAGCACAGCAAACAGCCTCAAACTCCTATCTCACGCCTCAAGAGTGGACACTTCAAGACATCTCGTTTTACCTTCCTGCGGGTCAAGTTTTGGGTATATTAGGGCGTACAGGTAGTGGTAAAACAACATTAGCTCGACTGTTGCTCCGGTTTTATGACGCGCAATTGGGTTGCATTCGTTTAGGGGATGTGGCGATCGCGCAAACACCATTAACAACACTCCGACAACGTGTTGGTTTAGTCACGCAAGATGTGCAACTATTTCAAGCAAGTGTGCGCGATAATCTGACCTTTTTTGATTCCACAATTCCCGACGCCCAAATTTGGCAGACACTAGAACTGTTAGGACTTGCACCCTGGCTGCGATCGCTTCCTGAACACCTCGACACTCAGCTTGATTCTAACGCTGGTGGACTTTCTGCTGGACAAGCACAACTTTTAACTTTTGCGCGTGTTTTTCTCAAAAATCCTGGTTTAGTCATTCTTGATGAAGCATCTTCTCGTCTCGATCCGCTCACCGAAGATTTAATTGAACAAGCAGTAGACAAATTACTCAACCGCTGTACAGGAATTATTATTGCCCATCGCTTACAGACTGTACAACGCGCCGATCAAATCTTAATTTTGGATCAAGGACGCATACTAGAGTACGGCGATCGCCACAGCTTGCTCAATAACCCTCATTCTCGTTTCTCTCAATTATTAAAAGCAGGAACAACAGATTTTTTGGTGTAGTCTGGTGACTAAAGTCACGGCTGAAAAACTAAGTCCACCTGCGCGGACTTATACAAAATAAGCGCTCTATAAACCTTTACTCTCCCGCTGCTTCACTTCTTACATAGCTGCTCTTTCAACCACTAAGCTCTTTTCTGACGTATGATTAATTAATGCAAAATATTAGCATTTATTCTCCTGTGTTCTGATTGTGTTGGAGATTGCTCAATGAGCTTAAAACTTTCAGATGCAGATTGGGGTGAATTGTGGCAAGAAGACACCACGATCACACAATCCGATTTTTCTGAACAAGTCTGCAAATTTTCTGGGCAAATCGGGAAGGGAAGCGATCGCTATATTGCGCTACGCAATGGACTGTACTTGATTATTTGCGATTATCAACTGTGGGAAGATGTAACTTTAGATAACCTATCTTCTTATGATTACCCAAGCAGTCTTTGTATCAGCTTTGTCGTTTCTGGAACGGTAAGAACGATTCATCACGGGCTAACAGACTATGTTTTTGAAGTGCCTGGAAAAAACCACATAGAATTTGTGTCTGAAGGTAGAGAGACTGAAGATTGGTCGGCGGGCGATCGCATTATTAAAATTCGAGTAGGCATCACAACAGAAGCACTACGGACAATGAGTCATGATTCCGTTACTACCTTGCCTAAAGAATTCAAACTACTCGTTGAAGAACAAGAATTACCGCCTTTCTATCGCCTAGAAACAACCACTCCTGAAATGCATATAGCGCTACAACAGATCTTAAATTGCCCTTATCAGGGATGGACGCGTCAGTATTATTTAGAAAGTAAAGCATTAGAATTACTCATTTTGTGGTTAACCCAAGCATCTGAACTTGACAAAACACTGAGATTATGTAGCCTTTCTTCTAGTGATATTGATTGCCTTTATCGAGCAAAGGATCTTTTAACCTGTAACTTAAGGCAACCTCCTTCATTACTAGAACTAGCGCGGCAAGTTGGTTTGAATGACCGCAAGCTAAAGCAGGGTTTTCGTCAAATGTTTGGTACAACAGTTTTTGGCTATTTGCACGATCGCCGAATGCAGCAAGCACAACAGTTGCTAATTGCAGGGCAGATGAATATTAAAGAAACAGCGCGATTAGTCGGTTACGCCAGTCAGAGTTCGTTTAATGCAGCATTTAAGAAAACATTTGGTATAAATCCTAAAGCATTACAACGAGGAGTGAAGCACTAACTGCATATACTGAAGCTAGATGATAACAGCATCAGGAGTAGCACGATGAGTCAAACGGCAACTGGGCAAGTGCGGTGGACGATCGCTGATGTCGATCTGCTAGCAGCAGATGAGTGGAAGCGCTACGAAATCATCGATGGGGAACTATTTGTGACGAGAGCACCGCATTGGGGACATCAGGATACAGCAGGCAATATTCATGCAGAATTACGTACATGGTCACAATCTACTAAACAAGGTAAAGCAGTGCCAACACCTGGAATTATTTTTACGGAGACAGATAGTGTGATTCCAGATGTGGTGTGGATTAGTAGCGATCGCCTTGCTGTGTTGCTTGATGAGGCAGGTCATTTGACAGGCGCACCTGAATTAGTTGTGGAGGTGCTGTCGCCAGGAGTAATAAATGAACGTCGAGATAGAGAAGCCAAACTGAAACTTTATTCGATTCAGGGAGTTCAGGAATATTGGATTGCCGATTGGCGTTTAAAGCAAGTAGAAGTTTATCGCCGAGATAATGCTCAGTTGACGTTGGTGATGACGCTATTGGTTGGCGATGAAATCACTTCGCCATTGTTACCTAATTTTTGTTGTGCGATCGCGCGATTTTTTGTATGAAAGTCTAACACTAAGAAGAGATTGCTATGAGTGCACCTTTAGAAACGCAAATAGGCATGACTCAGTATGAAACAGATTTTGTGACCTGGGTTGAACAACAGGCGGCGCTGCTAAAGGAAGGACGCTTGAGTGAACTAGATGTCACAAATCTCATGGATGAGGTGGAGGAGTTGGGACGATCTGAAAAACGGGCTTTGCGCAGTCAGCTTATCCGAGTGATTAAGCATTTATTGAAACTAAACTACCAACCCAATGCCTTTTACTACCTCAACAGTTGGCGCAGCTCGATAGCCGAAGGACGTACTCAACTCAAACTAATTCTACAAGATTCACCTAGCCTCAAACCCTATCTTGCACAGGTGCTTGCCGATTGTTACCAAGATGCTGTTACTGAGGCAGTCACTGAAACCGGATTAACTAAAAGGACGTTTCCTCAGGAATGCCCCTATTCCCAGGAGCAAGTACTCGATCCGATGTTTTTACCGTCCGATGATACTGTTGAGGATCGCTAACCATGCTTTACCACTTGTTGCCTAAGATTTAAAAAGTCCGGTTGGAACAAAAAAAAGTCCCGTTGGAACAATTTGCGATCGCTCATTGTACGCCGATACCTTGTAAGATTTTTTGCAAAAGATTATCAACTAAGGGATAGCGAAGAGGTATTCCTACTCCCTCAAGGTGTGTGGAGCAATGCAAAGTCAACAGTATCGACTAATTTGGATCGCGAGTGCTTTTTCAATTCTCATCGTTTCTCCAAGCTGGGCAAGTGAAGCGGTGGAAACCCAGAACAGGCAAACATTAGGCAGACAAGCGGAAATTAAGCAATCAATGTCATTCCAGGAGATTCCGGCACTCAATGAGATTGAACAACCTGCAAGAACATTGGACGAATGGCGCGATCAAATTGCTCAAACCATAATTGTGCCAATTACGGGAATTCGGCTGAGTATGACCGATGTAGGCGTTGAAATTATCTTAGAAACCGCAGATGGACAATTGTCTGAACCATCAACTTCTATTGTAGACAATACCTTGATTGCAGAAATTTCTAATGCCGTGATAGAACTGCCCGATGGTGATGAGTTTCAGCAAACAAATCCAGTAGAGGGGATTGCATTAATCAGTGTTACAGGTTTACCAGAAAACCGAATTCGAGTCGCTATTACAGGTACAAATACTGCTCCAACCGTAACTGTGAGAGAAGAGGTGCAAAGATTAGTACTGAGTGTAGTTCCAGGATCAGAAGTTGCTGAAGAATCTGAAGAGACGATTCAGGTCGTAGTGACAGCACAGCAAGAACAAGGCTATCAAGTTGATCGTGCGACTACTGCGACGCGCAGCGAAACGCCACTCTTGGATGTTCCTCGATCGGTTCAGGTCGTACCGCAACAAGTGATTGAAGACCAGCGAGTTACAACAGTGGGAGATGCACTTCGCAATGTCAGCGGTATTGCCCAAGACTCTACTCCACTCAGTATCTTCAGTGATTTTATTCGGGTACGTGGATTTACGATTGGTCGCGATTACTTTACGAACGGTATCAGAAATGAATTTACTGGTTATAACCTTGGACAAGAAACTGCCAATATAGAACGCATCGAAGTCTTGAAAGGACCCTCTTCAGTCCTTTATGGTCAGGGTGCACCAGGTGGAGTCATCAATATCTTAACGAAACAACCATTAACTGAACCCTATTATGCATTTGATTTTACGGCAGGCAGTTTCAACTCCTACCGCCCCACCATTGACTTTTCCAATTCCCTAAATGACGCTCGCACGATTCTTTATCGTTTAAATGTTGCCTATCAAAACTCTGGAACTTTTGTAGACGACATCGATCTTGAAAGATTTTTTATTGCACCTGTAGTGAGTTTTCAGTTGGGTAGCGCAACCAACTTAACAGTAGAAGGTCAGTATCTCGAGTTTTCAGGATTACTCTTTTCAGGTTTACCCGCAGAAGGGACAGTCTTGTCTAATCCTCTCGGTGAGGTGTCGCGATCGCAGCCCTTAGATAACTATCCTGGATTAGACAATCGCGATCGCAGTGTCGGTAACATTGGCTATCGCTTGGAACATGACTTCAGTGAAAATTGGTCAATTCGGAATGCGTTTCGATATGAGTTTCTTGATACCAACGAGGAGGAGGTGTTTCTTAATGATTTATTAGAAGACAACCGAACTGTGACTCGCGGTTCATTTAGGTCAGTAGGACATGATGAGAACTATGTGTTTCAAACTGATGTCACAGGTCGTTTTGCAACAGGATCGCTCGCTCACAATCTAGTGATTGGCACAGAATTTCGTCGAGTCACTACTGCTGGCGAGCTTTTTAACGCGGATGTTCCGCCGATTGATATCTTTAATTCAAATGATGCGGACAGCCCGCCGCTAGACTTCATCCAAACAGGAGATGGTCAAACTTTTCAAAACATTTTTGGTTTCTATGCTCAAGATTTGATTTCTATTGGAAATCAATGGAAAATTCTCCTAGGCGGACGACTCGATGTGGTCGATCAAACTGTTAACAACTTTTTAACAGGAGAAGACTATAAACAGCAGGACACGGCTTTTAGTCCTCAAGTTGGAGTAGTCTATCGAGTGGCTGAACCAGTGTCTTTATTCACAAGCTATAGCCGTTCATTTGCTCCTTCGTCCGCAGATTTTAGAAATGCAGATGGCAGTACTTTTGAACCGACCCGTGGCGAACAATTTGAAGCAGGGATAAGAACAGAATTCATCCAAAATCGCTTAATTGCGACTCTTACTGCTTACCATCTAACAAAGCAAAATGTGGTCACTGACGATCCTAACCGTCCTGGATTCAGTATTCAAATTGGTGAAGAGCGTAGTCAAGGCATTGAACTAGATGTCATTGGCGAAGTTCTACCAGGGTTCAACATCATTGCTAGCTATGCCTACACAGATGCAGAAATTACACGCGATAATAGCGGAATTGAAGGTAATCGTCCTTATAATATCCCCCTACATAGTGGTAGTTTGTGGTTAACCTATGAATTTCAACAAGGTGCGCTGGCAGGATTAGGCTTCGGCAGCGGTATATTTTTGATGGGCAATCGACAAGGAGATCTCGATAACAGCTTTGAGTTACCTAGCTATATGCGAACAGATGCTACTATTTTTTATCGACGACCGAACTGGGAAGTAGCGTTAAATGTCAAGAACCTGTTTGATGTAGATTATTTTGAAAGCTCTTTCAGTCGAACATCTGTGATTCCAGGTGCACCGTTCACGATATTAGGAACAGTTTCAGTTCGATTTTAAGATGCAAAAATTCATTATCTGGTTGGACATTTTGCGCTTACATAATCGAGGTAAGGGTCGTATGGCAATTCAACAGCGTTATCAACGTGTCCTGAAATTTTTCGTTTTGTTAAACTTTGCCATTCTGACTATTTCTGCTTGCGGTATTTCTTCGTATCGGGAATTAGAAGCAGTTTCTAATAACTGCCGTATTATTGCACACGCGATGGGTGACACTTGTGTTCCCCTCAATCCTCAGCGAGTTGTCGTTTGGGGTGGTACAGAATTAGACCCTGTATTGGCGCTGGGAGTCAAACCGATCGCCGGAACGCCCAATGTTCTCACCTATGTAAAGGAAAAGTTACCATCTGAACAATGGCAAGGAATTGAAGATATCAGCAATCCGCAAGGACCGAATCTAGAACGGCTCTTAAAACTGAAACCTGATTTAATTTTGGGGCATAAATCAAGAATTGAACAAGTTTATCCCCAGTTGTCAAAAATTGCTCCGACGGTTCTGGATGGGGCAGACGACTGGAAGAGTACGTTAAGGTTATTTGCTGAGGCATTGGGTAAGACTGACAAAGCACAGCAAGTAATGGACACCTATGATGCGCGAATCAAGAGGTTTAAAGCTGAAATGAGCAATCAGTTGCCATTTACGATATCTGCCATTGAGGTACGTGCAGATGCGTTCGTTCTTAGCACAAAAGACTCTTTTGCAATGAGTGTCATTCAAGAAGCAGGATTATCCTTGCCTCCGGCTTTGACCCAATATACCTGGAGAACCTGGACATTAAGCAAAGAACGGCTTTATGAACTCGAAAGTGATGCACTGTTCTTAAGAAGTTGGGGTGAAGTTGGTAAAGAGCAGTACAAAGCACAATCTCAACTTGAAAAATTAAAAACTGATCCACTCTGGATGCAATTACAAGTTGTCCAGCAAAACAAAGTATATGAAGTAGGTGATTATTTTCAAGGTGCTGGACCAATTACGGCAAACTTTGTTCTTGATGACTTATTTAAGCATCTCATTACAACACAATCATGACTCAAATTGACATTATTAAAGAATGCCAAATCTGCTCTGAAGTTTCTCAAGCTAATGGTGAAGCTTTGATCGGTTCAGCTGGCAACTACAATCATTTCCTCTTTGTGGAAATGGCAGAACCCTGGGCGAGAAATTTTGTCTATGAACATCCCCAGCTTGGTGCAATCTATGCAATGGCGGAAGATTTAGAACAAGAGCAAGTAAATATCAGAGTCATGGCGATCGCTCCTGATTACCATCATTCAAATTCCAATTTAACTCGTGTATTGCACTACCAACGCCCCACAGGGCAATTTGCCAGATTTGAGAAACAGGAATTTCTCATTCCTCATGAGAAGATAATGTCATTGGCGATCGCTCTTTTGAAACAACTCAGTGAGCTATCTCAGTTTGATGCTTATCGACAACAAACCAACCATATTCGAGACATGATGCTCTGTACGCATGGCAGCTACGATCTTGCCTGCGGTCGATTTGGCTACCCACTTTATCGCCAGTTGCGCTCTGAATATGCCGCTAATGCTGAGAGTAGATTTCGAGTCTGGCGATGCAGTCATCTTGGTCCACACAACTTTGCGCCTCTGCTCGTTGACTTTCCAGAAGGACGCTACTGGGGACATCTGAAACCTGAAATCTTACCGCTATTGGTACAGCGTAATGGTTCAGTTGCTAAACTTTATCCTTTCTACGTTGGCTGGGCTGGAATAAGTTGGGCTGAACAAATTGCTGAACGCGAGATCTGGATGCAAGAAGGCTGGGATTGGGTTAATGATCGCAAAAGTGGACAAACACTAGCGATCGACCCTTCAGACGAAGATTATCCTGATTGGGCAGAGGTTCGTATCGATTTTACCTCAGTTAATGGTCATTCTGGTGCGTACGAAGCCCGAATTGAAGCGAAAGGCACGGTTAAAACGATGTGGACTTCAGGAAAAGACCAACCGCTGTGGGAAGTGAAGCAGTATCATGTTAGCCGCTTAGATAAAGTCGTTAAGTCACAAATTCTGAGTTGACGAGAATCAAAACTGTTTTCCTGACTTAGGGGCTTCTTCCCAACTTTAGACTAATTAACTGCCAAATTACTGACTGGGCAAGGTAAATGCTTGCGCAGAAAATATATCATTTTATAGCTGTAAAAAGTATCAGTCCGCTAATGCCACAAAAATGACCTGTCACTAACACAAACATAAAGAAGTATGGCGATCGCCTTTCCCTTATCTGAATGAAAAACTCTGTTTCTATTTGGCAACTTCTCTGGCGGATGATTCTTTATACGCCAAGACTTTATTCAGCAGACACGATACTGTGGCTGTTTATCATGGGATTACCTGCAATTCCAGGTCTACTTGTCCGCGAGTTCTTTAATACTCTCACTAATGACTCACAACTCAACGCATCTCCTCAAACACTTGTTGCATTATTGTTAGCAACTGGGTTAGCAAGAATTCTCGCAATTTTTACAGGTCGCGTTACCAAAACTCAGCATCGGTTTACGATGAGTTCTCTGCTACGCCACAATCTTTTAGCACAGTTGCTGCAACGTCCTGGCGCACAACCTTTAAGTACCAATTACGAGGTTGCTACAGTATCTCCTGGAGAAGTATTGAGTTATTTCCGCGAAGATGCTGCCCAAGTTGAAGATAACGTCGTTGGGACTAATGAAATTTTAGGCGAAGGAGTTTTCGCACTGATCGCATTGGTGATTCTTTTAAGCGTCAATGTGTGGTTAACTTTGTTTGTGTTTTTGCCATTAGTCGCGATCGCCATTGTTATTCAACGCGCTGAAACCCGTATTAAACGCTATCGCCGTGCCAGTCGCCAAGCAACGCAAAACGTGACAGGATTAATTGGTGAAATCTTCAGTTCAGTGCAAGCAATTCAAGTTGCAGGTGCTGAACAACCTGTTCTAGCGCGGTTTCGGCAACTCAATCAACAACGGCAGCGCTTAATGGTGCAGGATCAAGTGTTTACTGCGATCCTGAATTCAATTTTACAGAATCTTGTCAGCCTCGGCATAGGGTTAATCTTGCTAGTGAGTGCGCTATCAAGGAGTGCCATAGAAATCAGTGTTGGAGACTTCGCGCTGTTTGTTTACTATCTGTCATTTGTCACTGAGTTTATCAGTTCTTTAGGAAGTTTTCTGGCACTATCCAAACAAACTAAAGTATCTTTTGAGCGCATGGGTTCATTGGTACAACAAGATGGTGTCGTTACTGCAACTCATCTCGTTGCACCTCAAGCATTGTATTTAGACGATCTCTGGGGACAAAAACCTCAGTTACCGTTAGTCATGCAACCATCCCGCGATGAGCAGAGTTATCTTAATGAGTTGCAGGCAGTTAATTTAACATACTTCTACCCTGGTACAAATCGGGGAGTTGTTGATATTAATTTAACAATACAACGCGGTAGTATTACTGTAATTACAGGTCGCATTGGTGCTGGCAAAACGACACTGCTACGCGTACTACTTGGGTTATTACCCAAACAAGGCGGCAAAATTTATTGGAATGGAAAGCTCGTTACAGACCCTGCTAATTTTTTTGTACCCCCTCGAAGTGCTTATACCCCGCAAGTTCCGCAATTATTTAGTGGTACTCTCAAAGAAAATATCACGCTGGGATGGCAACAAGGAAACATCGAACAAGCGATCGCTCTAGCAGCTTTTGATCGCGATCTTGCTACCATGCCTGAAGGGGTAGAAACTGTCATTGGAACCAAAGGAATGCGTCTTTCTGGAGGACAGTTACAACGTGCAGCAGCAGCACGGATGTTTGTTCATCAACCAGAATTACTTGTCTTTGACGATCTTTCCAGTGCGCTTGATATAGAAACTGAACAACTTGTCTGGTCGCGTCTCTTTGCTGCAAGTACTCAAGATACAATAGCAGAATCTACATCTACATCGCAGTGGCAACCCACTTGTCTTGCCGTTTCCCACCGTCATGCTGTCCTCCGCCGTGCTGATCGTGTTATTGTCCTTGCTGAAGGTAAAGTCACCGCCGAGGGAAGCTTTGATGAGATTAAGTCTTACGTTGGCAGTCCTGAATAAGTGGGGATAGAGGTAGGTTGCTCTAGTTCTAACCATGCTAGATTACTACAGCTGAATATAGGATTTCGGCGGCATAGCAACTATGGTGCCCAAGCTGCTAGCGCGGGTATGGGTTATACCGAGTCGGGATCAATTCCCAGCTCTCGCAACTTGGCGGTTAACCGTTCTGCTTTATTTTGTGCGGCTTGTCGAGCGGCTTCTGCTTCTGCGTGACTCAGGAGTTTTTCACCCGTCACAGGATTGTAAAAACGAAGTTCCCCTTGTTCTAAATGGAGTTCTAAACCCAAAACCTTACTGGTAATTGATAAGCCGTGATTGGGTAAGGTTGTTGCAGGTAGCAGGAAATAATTCCCATCAATGAGTTGGTAGCCCTGGAGAGGTGGCTCTAGATAGTCGGCACTGGGGTCATATTGAAAGTATTCAGACACACCCCAGAAGGCGTAGAGTCCTCGCTTAATGCCCTGATCTTCACTCACCGTAGAGCGAGACGTAATTTCCAAAATAAAGTCGGGATATTGGTTGTTTTCTTGCCAAACTTTATAGGATGAGCGTTTGCCTTTGGGACGATTCAGGACAACAAATACATCTGGAGAAACGCATGCTTTGGGGTTGCCCTCTTTGTAGAAAATTAGCAGATTGCCGGAGACGTAAACCTGGGGCTGATCGGCAAAGAAGATGTTCAAAATTTCAGTGCCATACGCCACATAGGGACATTGGTAGTCGCTTTCAGCCATTGGCTTCCCATCAGAATCGGGGTAGTCAATATCAGTATTTAGCGAGGTTGCGCTTGTCATGATGGCTGTTCTCCAGCAGGGCAACAGATTCAATCTAGCACGGGAACTACGGCATCGCGGTAGTGGACTGTCGAGCAATCGCAATCGTATTTTTGTCTTTGAGAAATCCAAGAACCGATGACACTACGTATTTGGGTGAAATGATGCACAGACGAAATCCGCCCCAGACACTAAGGGCGATCGCTTTACCCTCCGCTAAGCTTGATCCAACCGTAGCACTGCCATAAATGCCTCTTGTGGTACATCTACAGTGCCGACAGCTTTCATGCGCTTTTTACCTTTAGCTTGCTTTTGTAGGAGCTTTTTCTTACGGCTGATGTCACCACCATAGCACTTCGCTAAAACGTCTTTACGCAAAGCTGGGATATGTTCGCTGGCAATTACTTTACTACCGATCGCCGCCTGAATCGGAACTTTAAATTGA
Organism: Gloeocapsopsis sp. IPPAS B-1203; assembly: GCF_002749975.1. Taxonomy (NCBI): domain Bacteria; kingdom Bacillati; phylum Cyanobacteriota; class Cyanophyceae; order Chroococcidiopsidales; family Chroococcidiopsidaceae; genus Gloeocapsopsis; species Gloeocapsopsis sp. IPPAS B-1203. The sequence continues at coordinate 24,450 of NZ_PEIG01000004.1, forward strand.
TGGCGAGGAATCAGTTCTTTGAGTTTTTCTGCCATTGCTCGTCCTACATTGTAGGCTTTATCGCGATGCACAATCATGGCGAGCGAATCTACAGGATCGCTGTTAATCATGATATCGAGTTTGACTAATGGGTTTTCGCGGTAGCCGATCAGTTGATACTCCATGCTGGCATAACCGCGCGATCGCGACTTCATCTGATCGAAAAAGTCGGTAACAACTTCTGCAAGTGGTAACTCGTACGTTAATGTCGTGCGCCCTTGTGTCAAGTACTTCATATCCTTAAAGATACCGCGCCGATTTTGACACAATTCCATCAAAGTCCCGACATAGGTTTCTGGTGTAATCATGTCCACTTGGACATACGGTTCTTCAATTTTTTCGCGTTCGTTGGGTGCAGGTAACGTACTAGGGTTATCAATATACTGCACCTCGCCCTTGACAGTTGTGACGCGGTAAACAACAGAAGGGGCGGTAATAATCAGATCGAGATTATACTCGCGCTCTAAGCGTTCTTGCACAATTTCCATGTGCAGTAATCCCAAAAAGCCGCAACGGAAGCCAAAACCCATTGCACTAGAAGTTTCCGGTTCAAAATTTAAAGCTGCGTCGTTGAGTTTCAGCTTATCTAACGCATCGCGCAAATCTTCAAACTGATCGGCATCGATGGGAAACATCCCACAGAACACCATTGGCTTGGCTTCGGTGTAACCTGGTAATGGTTCTGCCGCTGGTTGCGGTGCTAAGGTAATTGTGTCGCCTACCCGTGCATCTGCGACTGCTTTAATTGCTGCGGCAAGATAGCCTACTTCCCCTGCATGAAGTTCGTCAACTTGCTTTTGAGTTGGAGAAAGAACGCCTAATTCGTCAATTTCGTATTCTTTTCGTGATGCCATTAAGCGAATGCGATCGCCTTTTTTGACCGTACCATCCATCACGCGGAAATAAACAATTACACCTCGGTAACTGTCGTAGTAGCTATCAAAAATCAACGCGCGTAAAGGATCTTTAACAGTATCTCTTGGTGGTGGCACGCGCTGGACAATTGCCTCTAAAATGTCCTCAATACCAATGCCTTCTTTTGCAGAAGCCAAAATTGCCCCACTACAATCAAGCCCAATAATTTCTTCAATTTCCCCAGCAACACGGTTGGGTTCGGCTCCTGGTAAGTCTATTTTATTTAAAACAGGGATAATTTCTAGATTATGCTCTAGTGCTAGGTAAACATTGGCTAAAGTTTGCGCCTCTACCCCTTGAGAAGCATCTACTACAAGCAACGCACCTTCACACGCGGCTAAACTCCGAGATACTTCATAAGAAAAGTCAACGTGTCCTGGAGTGTCAATTAGATTTAAGACATAATTTTGACCATCGTGAGCTTTATAGTTCATTCGAGCCGCTTGCAACTTAATTGTAATGCCGCGCTCCCGTTCTAAGTCCATGTTGTCGAGAAACTGCTCTTTCATTTGCCGGACTTCTACTGTACCAGTGGTTTGCAGTAAGCGATCGGCAAGGGTAGATTTCCCGTGGTCGATGTGAGCAATAATAGAGAAATTACGAATGCGCTCTGCGGGGACGTCAGTCATATTTTTTGATTTAGCGGCAAGTGATATTGTTAAGAAATAGGAATCTTTAACGCATTCTAAACTTTTTTGAGATACGACGCTGCTTTTGGACTGAAGTGGAGTGTGGGTAATAGAGTGTTGAGTTTTGAATTGAAGAAAATAACTCATAACTCAACACTCAACATTCATAACTCTCTTAGTCCCCGTGTCCCCGTGTCCTCTTGCTGACTTATCAGCCTGAAGTATGAATCTGTATGTTTGCTTTTGAGTATTCTTCATTGAGGGGCGTACAATGGACATTAGCGGGTGGATCTTCTTTTGACTCTGACATGTGATCGAACTAATCAACGCCATCGCCAGTAAAGTTCTTTGTTTTCAACTTTTGATCAATGCTTATGAATGAAAATGCTATCGAATCAGAAAGCTTAACCGACAAAGTAGAAATTGCCATCCATTTAGACCCAGAATTAGTTAAGCAAATTCAGCACTTAACAAACGATCCTAGTAAGGTAATTGAGGTGGCAATTCGACAATGGCTACGGGGCGAAACCCAACGTGATGATGAACTCAGCCGGACTTTCAGACGTACCCCCGTGCCACCTCGAGGTGAATGGAACGATTAAAGCTTCACAACAAACGAGTGAAACTGAATCAGCCCAGCATGGCAAGAGCGGATTAACGACTTTTGCCAAACATTTTTTTTGTTAAGCGTCAAACTGCCCTAATTTCCTCAAATCTGTGCCAAACTCAAAACAATTATTGACATAGCGATATTGCTTGCCACTTGTATACTTAGCGCCTGTAATGAGTGTTAACACCAATTATTCTCAACCGTCATCTGTGTCCAACAATCTAGGATCGCTCGACAGGAGCTTTTCGACTTCGCTATCAGCACTAGGTGCAGAGTTAGCTTTTATACAAGATGTCGAGGGTCGTTATTTGTCTTTTTATTGGCAACAAGCAGAAAAGGAATTCGCCCAACAAACAGCAGAAACTCTTGAAGAATTTTTTACTCCGGTAGAGCAAAAGACTTATCAAGCTAAACTTCAGCAGGTCTTACAAAGTCAAGTTCCTGAGCAATGCCATTGGTTGTTTCGTTGTGGACAGAAGCTATTTTATTTAGATGTTATCATTGCTCCTGTATTTGCAGCTAATACTCAGGCGAAAACAGTTTTAGTCATGGGGCGATCGCGGGAAACATTACAACAGGTAGAAACTGCGAATTCCTCCATGACGACATCTTCTGAATTCAAAAAACTGTTGACACAAATTGCCCGCAATATTCGTCGGACGCTAGATTTAGATATTATTTGGCAGCAAGCAGTTGATAGCTTAGGCAAAGCCCTGGGAGCAACTCAATGCACTATTTATTCTTATCTACCAGAACAAGGCTACTTACGTGCAGTTGCAGAATACGTTTCTGAACCAACTCCTTCAATGTTGGGATTAGAGGTTCTGACCGCGCAAGAACCAAGTTTTCGGCAAGCACTGACAACCTTACAACCCATCGTTATTGAGAAGACGAATCAGTTTACCCGCACTCAACAGACACAATTAATTGTTGCTACCTGTTATCAAGATCAACCGAATAGCTTAATTAGCTTACTGTACAACAATCAGCACGAGCAAGATTGTCCGCGACAGTGGAACGTCACTGAAATAGAACTTGTCGGAGAATTAGCAGATCAAATCGGCACAGCGATCGCTCATGCTACTCTCTACAAAGAACTCGAACAAGCAAGACAGCAAGCCGAAGAAGCTTCCCGCCTTAAAAGCGAGTTTCTGGCTAATACCTCTCACGAGATCCGCACGCCTCTCAACGGCATGATCGGCTTTTTAAAGCTAATTCTAGAGGGGATGGCAGACGATCCTCAAGAGCAGCAAGAATTTATCCAAGAGGCATATCGTTCGGCAATTCATTTACTCGATATCATCAACGATATCTTGGATATTGCCAAAATTGAAGCAGGTAAAATGGAGCTAGAATTAGGACCTGTCAAGCTTGATGAACTCTTTGTTGCTGTAGAAGATTTTACCAGAGCGCAAGCTGAACAGAAAAACTTGAGCTTCCATATTTATCAGCCCGACACCTCAGATGAAATTATCTTGCACGGTAATTATCAACGATTGAAGCAAGTGCTACTCAACTTAGTTAGCAACGCACTGAAATTTACCCACGAAGGCGGAATTACAATTAGTGCTGATATTGTCCGCAAAAAGTTTACTTTTCAAAATCAGGAATTTCCAGGAATAGTGAAAGTCCGCGTTGCTGATACAGGAATTGGTGTTTCACTAGACAAGCAAGACAAACTCTTCCAATCTTTTAGCCAAGTCGATGGTTCGCGCACAAGACAGTATGGTGGTACTGGTTTGGGACTAACGATTTCTCAGAAGCTAGTAGAAGCAATGGGAGGGACAGTCAACTTTTACAGTATGGGTGAAGGACTCGGTTCTACAGTGACATTCACTGTACCGCTGTATCAAGAACCAGTCATGGTATCGACGCCAGCAGAATCTTTTGAGGCGTAGTGGCAAACTACTGACTATCTTGAGAACGAGACAAATGCATTGGTTGTTTAGAATTATGAGCAGCAAGTATCGAATTCAAAGGTTGTGCAGTTGAATCACTGATAAAAGGTTGATTTACAGGATTCATTAATGATTGATCGCGTGTTAGCCAGCGCAATCCGCCAAGTTTATCGTAGTTAGAAGCGATCGCCAAAAATGCTCCGCCTAAAATATAAATGGGTAAAGGAAAAGAAAATTGTTTTGCCCATTGGAACAATTCAGCAAGGGCAAATAGTAGGAAAAAACAAGCTAGCCAGACCTTCATAGTTCGCACTCGAACGCTTGAACAACTTTAATTTTGGTATCAATACATAGCAGGATACTTGATGTTTCACAAAAAAAACTATTGTTAAGTTATTTTGTGCTGGGAACCTTAGATGAGTATGGAGAGATTAGTGGAAGCGATCGCACCGGAAGTTAAACAGCGTGTTGAGGAATTACGGCAGCTCGTACAAAAAGCAAGCTATGCCTATTATGTGTTGGACGATCCTATGATGGAGGATGCAGTCTACGATCAACTCTACCGCGAATTACAACAGCTAGAAACGCAGTACCCTGAATTAATTACATCTGATAGCCCAACACAGCGAGTCGGCGAAAAACCAGCAACGCAATTTTCTTCAGTACGTCATAATGTACCCCTCTACAGTCTTGAAAATGCGTTCAACATTAATGAATTAAAGACTTGGCAAGAACGCTGGAAACGTCATGCACTCAAGGAGGTAGAATCAGCAGAATACGTCTGCGAACTGAAAATTGATGGTTCTGCTTTAGCTTTAACCTATGAAAACGGTGTTCTGGTACGCGGTGCAACACGCGGTGATGGCGTTACAGGAGAAGACATTACCCAAAACGTACGAACTATTCGCTCGATTCCCTTACGCTTGAATTTAGCAAATCCTCCGAGTCGTGTAGAAGTTCGGGGAGAAGCTTTTTTACCTTTAGAGGTATTTCAACGAATTAACCAAGAACGACGCGATGCAGGAGAACAGCTATTTGCTAATCCTCGTAATGCAGCAGCAGGTACTTTACGTCAACTCGATTCGCGAATCGTAGCACAACGGCGGCTTGATTTTTTTGCTTATACACTGCATATTCCAGGGATGGATGACGCTAGTATTGCACGGACACAATGGGATGCACTAGAACTGCTGCAGAATATGGGTTTTCGCGTCAATCCCAATCGAAAACTGTGCCCTACATTAGAGGAAGTTGCAGCGTATTATGAGTACTGGGATACTGAGCGATTGAACTTGTCTTATCTCACAGATGGTGTCGTTGTCAAAATTAACTTGTTTGCCTTACAAGAACAATTAGGTTTTACTCAAAAGTTTCCGCGTTGGGCGATCGCCCTCAAATATCCTGCCCAAGAAGCACCTACCCGTGTCGAAAATATCGCCGTCAATGTCGGAAGAACAGGGGCGTTAACACCGTTAGCTGAGATGCGCCCTGTAGAGTTAGCAGGAACTACAGTCTCACGAGCAACATTACATAATAGCGATCGCGTCACGCAACTTGATATTCGCGTTGGTGATACAGTGATTGTCCGCAAAGCTGGAGAAATTATTCCTGAAGTTGTGCGAGTATTAACTGAACTGCGTCCTGCTGATGCCGAACCTTTCCAAATGCCAACGCATTGTCCAGTATGCAGTCAACCTGTCATTCGTCCTGAAGGTGAAGCTGTAACGCGCTGTGTGAATGCTTCGTGCCCTGCTATTTTGAAAGGAGCAATTGAACATTGGGTAAGTCGCGATGCGATGGATATTACCGGTATGGGCGAAAAGTTGGTGCAACAATTAGTTAATCGAGAGTTAGTGCATTCAGTTGCAGATTTGTACGATTTAAGCGCGACACAGCTACAAGCACTAGAACGGATGGGGAAGAAATCTGCGGAGAAATTAGTGCAAGCGATCGCTCAATCTAAAACACAACCTTGGTCAAGGGTATTATATGGATTAGGCATTCGTCATGTTGGTAGTGTGAATGCGCAGACTTTAACTCAACACTTTCCCACAGTAGACAAGTTAGCCACTGCTACCCCAGAAGATATTGCCGCAGTATATGGCATTGGTGCAGAAATTGCCCAATCAGTGCATCAGTGGTTCCGTATTCCAGCCAATCAAGCTTTAATTGAAAGACTGCAAGCTGCAGAGTTACAATTAGCACAAAAAGATACAATACCAGTGACGGAAGTTAAGACTTCAGTGAGTGGTAAAACATTTGTTGTCACTGGTACACTGCCAAATTTAAAGCGTGATGAAGCTAAAGCATTAATTCAAAATGCTGGTGGTAAAGTAACAGAGTCTGTGAGCAAAAAAACTGATTATGTGGTTGTTGGAGAAGCCGCAGGTTCTAAGTTAGAGAAAGCACAACAATTAAATATTACTTGTTTATCTGAGGCAGAATTTTTGGAATTACTGTCTTGAATCAAGCCATTTTCTGTAATTTTTAGCAGGCAAATATAAGCATGATTTCCTCAACAAAGTCTACTCAACTACCATTACTAGCAGAAACAATTGATGGATTACCAAATATTTCTGGCTGGGAAAATGAAGTTGCAGCAGTAGTACAGCATCAAGAACCGATTTTTTTACCAACAACGAACATTCGACTAGAGGAAGTCCAAGCAGCTTTTGCGATCGCACTGCATATGCATCAACCAACAATTCCTGCTGGTGTGGATGGTACATTAATTAGTAACCTGCAATATATGTTTGAACATCCTCAAGAAGGTGATAATCATAATGCAGGTCCTTTTAGCTACTGTTATAGCCGCATCGCTGATTTTATCCCTGAATTAGTCAGTCAAGGGCACAATCCGCGTGTCATGTTAGATTATTCTGGCAATTTGTTGTGGGGATTGCAACAAATGGGGCGCGGCGATATTTTGGAGAATCTCAAACGCATTACGTGCGATCGCGCTTATCAACCCTATGTCGAATGGTTAGGAACAATGTGGAGTCATAGCGTTGTTCCCTCAACTCCAATTCCTGATATTAAGTTGCATATTCAAGCTTGGCAACATCATTTTGCTGCAATTTTTGGTTGGGAAGCTTTAGCACGAGTGAAAGGTTTTTCACCTCCAGAAATGCACTTGCCTAATCACCCTGATACATTGTATCAATTTGTCAAAGCGCTTCTTGAATGCGGATATCGTTGGCTAATTGTACAAGAGCATACTGTAGAAACATTAACTGGAGAACCACTGCAATTTAAACATCTTCCACATCGCTTAATTGCGCGTAATTCTGCTGGGGAAACTCTAAGTATTACTGCATTAATTAAAACACAAGGCTCTGATACTAAGTTAGTCGGGCAAATGCAACCTTACTACGAAGCAAAAACATTATCTCGGCAAAATCTAGGTTCAGTTTCTATCCCCCCCCTGGTGACGCAAATTGCAGATGGGGAGAATGGTGGCGTGATGATGAATGAATTTCCCCCAGCGTTTAAGAAAGTATGGTACGAGCAAGAAAGTAGCGTTGTTGGATTAACTGGTACAGAATATTTAGAACTACTTGCGGCTGCTGGTTGTCAGCCTGAAAATTATCCAACGTGTCAAGCTGCAGGTCAACATCAAATTTGGCAAAGGGTGCAAGATAGCTTAAATCCTGATAGCGTAACTGATGCTATTGAGGAAATTAAGCAGGCTAACCCAAACTTTCACATCGATGGAGCTTCTTGGACAAATCATATCAGTTGGGTAGCAGGATACGAAAATGTTTTGAGTCCAATGAATCAATTGAGTGCTTTATTTCATGAAAAAGTTGATAGCACAGATGTAGATACAAAACAGCCACAATATCGTCAAGCTTTATTACATAACTTACTTTTGCAAACAAGCTGTTTCCGCTACTGGGGACAAGGAGTTTGGACAGATTATGCTCGAACAATTTACAACCAAGGAATATTAGTAATCAATGCCAAATTTTAAGATGAAATTTTAAATGAGTATTGACTTTAAGATTATGAGACTCAAAGTTCTTAATGAGTCTTTTATTTGTGTTTATTATTATTCACTTACATTGCTAATTACTTGTAGTTGAAATCGTTTATAAGTATTTACAGATAGATATGAATTGGCGTCAATTTTTAGTAAGTGCGAAAACACGCATTTTAGCTTGGCTAGCCGTCTTAATGATATTCTCTGTCATTGTTTCTGTATTAAGCATTCGCCACATTCTTTATACTTTATTAGAACAACGAATTGAAGCCTCGCTTTTACAAGAGGTGGAAGAAGTTAATCGATTAGTTGACGGAAGAAACCCAGTTACAGGAGATCTTTTTGGTGATGATGTAGCAGCGATTTTGCGAGTTTTTTTATCTCGTAATGTTCCAGACAATAATGAATACTTGATTGCTATCGTAGACAGAGAGATTTATCAGACAAGTCCTGTTACTATTCCAGATGTTTTGTACGAAGAATTAGAGTCAAATCGTTATTTTTTAAATCTAAATCGTCCTCAGCAAAATAGATTAGTTACTTCTTCAGGCACTTTTGTTTATCTAGCTCAACCAATCGTCACTAATGGAGGAAAACAGCAAGGTGTATTTGTTGTAGCTAACTTGATTACAAATGAGCAAAAAGAGGTCAATCAAGCTGTTTTTGTAGCAGCAATAGTGATTATTATTGTACTTTTTATTGCTTTGTTTTTGGCGTGGATGATTACCGGAAAAATTTTAGCTCCATTAAAAATACTAACTGAAACTGCTCGCTCAATTACTGATTTCGATCAAAATTTAAGTAGACGAATTCCAGTTAAAGGAGCAGATGAAATTGCTGAATTAACGATGACTTTTAATGAAATGCTCGATCGGCTTGAGGCTTCTTTTACTAGCCAAAGGGATTTTATTAACGATGCTAGTCATGAGTTACAGACTCCTTTAACAATTATTCAAGGAAATTTAGAACTCTTAAGCGATCGCCCGCAAGAACAGCACGAAACACTAGCATTAGTCAGTGATGAACTAAACCGCATGAGTCGGTTTGTTGGGGACTTACTCTTACTTGCAAGAGCAGAAAGACTTGATTTTTTGAATGTAGAGTTAGTAGATGTTCAAAAATTTGTAGAAGAAGTTTATGCAAAAGCAATTGCGTTAGCTAAACGAAATTGGCATTTAGAAGCAAAAACCTCGCTCCGCATTGTTGCAGATCGTCATCGGCTGACTCAAGTTATGATGAATTTAATCAGAAATGCTGTCGAACATACTACGAAGAACGATTTAATTGAAATTGGAGCATCGCTAGTTGACGATCGCGTTCATTTCTGGGTTCGCGATACAGGAGTTGGTATTAATTTTGCCGATCAAGAACGTATTTTTAAGCGGTTCGCCCGTGCTTCTTATGGTAGAAGGTGTTCTGAGGGTGCTGGGTTAGGATTATCTATTGTAGAGGCGATCGCCAAAGCACATGGAGGTTACGTAAAACTACACAGTTACCCAGGTGTTGGTTCCACCTTTACCGTTGTTATCCCACTCGAACCGCCCCAAGAAGTCGTATCAAATGAACCGTATTCTCATCGCCGAAGATGAACCGCGAATTTCTGCCTTTCTTAAAAAAGGTTTAGAAGCTAACGGATTTGCAACCACTATTGTGGAAGATGGTAACGGAGCAGCGTATCTAGCTCGCAGCCAAGATTTTGATGTCATGCTACTCGATCTAGTGCTTCCTGGAAAACATGGCTTACAAGTGCTAGAAGAAATTCGCGATCGCGGCGAACAGCTACCTATTATAATTTTGACAGCTTTTGATGATGTCCAAGATAAAGTCGCCGGACTTGAAGCTGGTGCCGATGACTATATCACAAAGCCGTTTCGTCTCGAAGAACTGATCGCGCGGGTTAGGGTGCAGTTGCGTAAAACTCACTCGCCACAAAAAGAGGAAATGCTACTGCAAGTTGGCAATATTGTGCTTGACTTGCGCAAACGTCAGGTACAAGTTGCCAAGCGCCTCGTTGAGTTGCCCATCCGAGAGTTTACGTTGCTAGAGATGCTGATGCGTCATCCAGGAGAAGTTATCAGTCGCGAAGATTTACTCAATCATGTTTGGGGCTATGACTACGAGCCTAATTCAAATATTGTTGATGTTTATATCGGCTATCTCCGTAAAAAGCTCGGTAATAAATTGATTGAAACCGTTAGAGGAATTGGGTATCGTTTACGAGAATGAGAGCTTTCTCATCTTTTCTCATCAATATTTCATGCAAAATTAGATACATGAAAGTTATTCTTAATGTGATCTTAAACAGCAAATAATCTTTTTTTAAAGTTGATGACTCGACTCAGGATAAGTCTCACAAAACATCTTCCCTGACTTGGTTTCAGGTTGGTAGATGCATTTGACATAAACGCTTCAAGCTCTCATGTGGGGGAGGAACAGTTATGAGAATGTCACCTAAGAATAACCGGAAGCGACAGTGGGATAACTATACTATCGGTTCCATCAACAAAGGAATTACGATAAACACCAACACCGTAGCTACTATCAAGGAAGGTTGTCGGTTGATACCGCTGCAACGCCAAAATTACGACAATCAGCAGGACAATAGCACGAATACACGAAAGCTACACATTGCGCTTTATTCGCATGACACAATGGGTCTTGGTCACAAGCGCCGTAACTTGCTTATTGCCCAAACTCTCGCAAAATCGTCATTGCAAGCGTCAATTTTGTTGATTACTGGAATGGGAGAAGCTAGTACCTTTGATATTCCCCCAGGAATCGATTATTTATCACTTCCAGCCCTGCGCAAGCAGGTAGATGGCAAGTATCAGTCACGACGGATAGAATTGCCATTACAAGACATCATTGCATTGCGCTCTCAAACGATTCGGGCGGCACTCGCAGCATTTAAGCCGGATGTCTTTATTGTAGATAATGTCCCACGAGGTGCAGTTGGTGAACTAAATTCCGCCCTAGAGTATCTCAAAAGTAGGGAACAGACACACTGCGTGCTAGGATTGCGTGATGTTCTTGATGCACCAGCAATAGTAAGCCGTGAATGGCAGCGTGCTGCCAACGAAGAAGCTATTTGTAAATATTATGATGCAGTGTGGGTTTACGGAGATCCAACTGTTTACGATCCTGTACAGGAGTACAACTTTTCTCCTGAAGTTGCTGAAAAAGTTCGCTATACAGGTTATTTTGACCAACGTCAACGCCTTCAGTTTAATCAATCTCGGACTGATGAATTACTGGCAAGTCTAGAATTACCACCTGGTCGTTTGGCACTCTGTTTGGTAGGAGGTGGGCAAGATGGAGCTTATCTTGCCGAAGCCTTTGTCAATGCCATATTACCTCCCAACACAAATGGCATCATTGTCACGGGACCTTTTATGCCGCAACAAGTACGGCAACAACTACATCAGAAAGCACAAATGTGTCCGCGACTGCGAGTATTAGATGTCGCTGAACCAACTCAACTACTACATTATGCAGATTGTGTCGTTGCGATGGGTGGATATAACACAACTTGTGAGTTGTTATCTTTTGGTAAGCGATCGCTCATCGTCCCGCGAGTGAAGCCGCGAACTGAACAACTGATTCGAGCACAGCGCCTTTACGAGCTAGGTTTGACCGACTTACTTCATCCTAACGATGTCAATCCTCAAGCGATCGCCGCATGGCTGGCACAACATCAGCAACCGCAGCCAAAACAATCGGTCGATCTCAATGGTCTAGAGCGCTTGCCATATTTATTAAGTGAGCTAGTGACGCAATCTTCAGAGGCACAAAGCCGAGCTTCGTAACAGGAGAATCAATTTAATATGTCTTTAAATGATACTTTTAAGGTAGGGTACGTATTAAAGCGGTATCCTCGTTATTCTGAAACTTTTGTCGTCTCAGAAATCTTAGCGCATGAAGCTGCCGGACTAGCAATCGAAATTTTTGCTTTACGCCCTCCGGTAGATGCATATTTTCAAAACATTATATCTGAAGTAAGAGCACCTGTAAAGTATTTGTTATCGCACGATCTGCGGGGCAGTACTTTATGGGCAGTGTTAGAACAAGCAAGCGCCGTTTTACCAGATTTATGGAGCAAACTTGCGATCGCGCGGGGCGAAGATGTTCATGACGTACATCAGGCGATTATGCTTGCTTGTGAAGTGCGGACTAGAGGAATTGCACATCTACACGCACATTTTGGCACTTCAGCAACAACAGTAGCGCGACTTGCTAGTCATTTTGCGGAAATTCCTTATACATTCACAGCACACGCCAAAGATATCTTTCATGAGAGCGTACAACCAGATGATGTGGAACGCAAGCTCAGCGATGCGGCAGCGGTTGTCACAATCAGCGATTATAATCTCAACTATTTAAACGAAACCTACGGACAAGCAGCAGCAAAAGTTCAACGGATATACAACGGTTTAGATTTAAATCAATTTACCTATGCATCGCCTCAAAATCGCCCACTGCGGATTATTGCCATTGGGAGATTGATTGAGAAAAAAGGATTTACCTATTTAATTGAAGCCTGCGATCTTCTGCGTAGTCGTGGTTATGAGTTTGAGTGTCATATCGTTGGTGCAGGAGATTTAAGAGACAACTTATCCGCACAAATTGAAGCCTTAAATCTGCAATCTTATGTAGAATTAATCGGTCCTCGTCCGCAGAGTGAAATCATCGACATTGTGCAATCGGCTGCGGTGTTAGCTGCGCCTTGTGTTGTTGGTACAGACAGTAACCGTGACGGTATACCAACTGTATTACTTGAAGCGATGGCTTTAGGTACGCCTTGTGTTTCCACAGACGTTACAGGGATTCCCGAAATACTGCGGCATCAAGAAACAGGATTGATGGTACCGCAACATGATGCGATCGCACTCTCGAAGGCACTAGAAAAGTTACTCACTGACGCTCAATTACGCGTACAACTAGCCACCCAAGCACGGCAATTAATCGAGGCAAATTTTGATATTCACTGCAATGCTGCACATTTACGCACAATTTTTCGGGCAGCACCCGTCGCAGCAGTACAGGAGGTAAGATAATGCGAATTGCCTGTATTTGTGTTGATCCAGGAGTTCCTGTATTCGGTTGCAAAGGTTGCTCAATTCACGTTCAAGAAGTGATGCGAGCATTACTTAAACAAGGACATCAAGTCGAGTTATTTACAACGCGCTTAGGTGGAGAACCACCACAAGATTTAGCAACAGTTACCGTTCATCAATTACCCAAGTTACCCAAAGGCGATCGCGCGCAACGCGAAACAGCAGCACTCTCAATAAACCTTGACCTACGTTTAGCCTTAGAAAATAGCGGTGATTTTGACTTAGTTTACGAACGTTACTCGTTGTGGAGTTTCACAGCAATGGAGTACGCCAATACCGCAAAAATTCCAGGAATATTAGAAGTCAATGCGCCATTAATTGAAGAACACGCCCAGCATCGGGGACTAGTTAACCATGAAGCCGCCTATGAAGTCGCACAACGAGTTTTTGGCGCAGCCACCGCTTTGGTTGCAGTCTCGCAAGGAGTAGCAGATTATTTGGCAAGTTACCCTGTGGCACAAGGACGAATTCATGTTATCCCCAATGGTGTAAATCCTGACCGCTTTGCAGTTAATCTCAATCCATCATTGCCTACACCTCATGATGTCTTTACAGTAGGTTTTGTCGGAACAATGAAGCCGTGGCATGGTTTAGAGACGTTGATCGCAGCATTTGAGATTCTGCATTGTGCTGATAATACAACTCGGCTGTTGATTGTTGGAGATGGACCAACAAAAGACGAAGTACTACAAAACTTAGCAACTCGCCGTTTAACTCAAGCAGTCCAACTGACAGGCGCTGTTACCGCCGCACAAATTCCAGGATTACTTGCCTCAATGGATGTTGCCGTTGCACCTTATGTCCACCAGTCGCACTTTTACTTTTCGCCGTTGAAAGTTTATGAATATATGGCAGCAGGACTGCCCATTGTTGCCAGTGATATTGGGCAAATCTCGCACTTGCTGCAAAATCGCGTCAATGGACTTTTGTGTGCGCCAGGTGATGTATTACAGTTAGCTGCACTCCTTTATCAACTACGACTGCAACCAGAACTGCGATCGCGCTTAGGTCAGGCGGCAAGAAAGACTGTATTGGAAAATCATACGTGGGATGTCGTCGTGCAAAAGACACTTCGTTTAGTCAGTTCTTCGGTTGTGGAGGTCAGTTAATCGATGGGTCGTCCGCAGAAAATACAAGAAATTGTGCCAGGATTTTGGCAGATTTTACAGCGCTTTCAACCATATATTCAAAAACAGCAAGCGTTAGTCGTGGGATCGCTGTTGGCACTTCTTGCTGAAGTCGGGTTGCGACTTCTAGAACCTTGGCCCTTGAAGTTCGTATTTGACCGCGTGATTGATCCTACAGGCGAAGCATCAGGGATTGCTTGGATTGATAACCTGGCGCCAACGGCATTGTTATGGCTGTCGGCATTAGGGCTTGTGTTGGTAACAGGATTGCGATCGCTTGCGGCATACGGTAGTACCGTAGGTTTTGCCTTGACGGGAAACCGCGTTCTCACTGAGGTACGCAATGATTTATATCGCCATTTGCAGAGTTTATCACTGTCGTTTCACACCAAAGCTAAAGGTGGCGAACTAACGATTCGAGTTATTAGTGATATTGGCTTACTTAAAGATGTGATTGTCACAGCGTTTTTGCCACTACTCGGTAATGCGCTGATTTTAGTGGGAATGGTAGCATTGATGTTCTGGTTGCATCTTGAATTGATGCTGCTGGCACTTCTGACTGTTCCATTGTTCTACATTGCTACAGCACGATTGACTAGCCGAATTCGCGATGTCTCGCGCAAACAACGTCAACGAGAAGGCGCAATGGCTGCAACTGCTGCCGAATCAATCAGCGCCATTAAAATTGTCAAAACGCTGTCGTTAGAAGAAACCTTTGCACAGACTTTTTCAGGTCAAAGTCACAAAAGCTTAAAAGATGGCGTGAAAGCCAAGCGGTTAGAAGCAAGTTTAGAACGAACTGTCGATTTGTTGATTGCGATCTCAACTGCAATTGTTTTAGGCCGTGGCGCGCAATTAGTTTTGAGTAATGCACTGACGCCTGGTGACTTGCTGGTTTTCTTATCTTACTTAAAAAACGCTTTTAAACCTGTCAAAGACTTTGCCAAATATACGGGAAGACTCGCCAAAGGAACCGCCGCAGGCGAACGCATTATTGACTTACTCGACCAAAAACCCGAAGTTCAAGACTTGCCAGGCGCAAAACCTGCACCGCCATTCCAGGGTTATGTTCAGTTTGAAAACATCACGTTTGCCTATGAACCAGGACATCCCACACTCAAAGATATTGATTTTAGTGTCGCCCCTGGTCAGCAAGTTGCTTTAGTTGGGCATTCTGGAAGTGGCAAATCGACATTAACTAGCTTAATCCTGCGGCTTTACGATCCAGATCGCGGTCGCGTACTGATTGATGGACATGATATTCGCGAATACACAGCGACATCACTGCGATCGCAAGTTAGTGTGGTGTTGCAAGAGAGTTTGTTATTCGCCGGAAGTATTTGGGAGAACATCGCTTATGGTTCGCCTGATGCTACACCTGAGGAAATTATCACCGCTGCAAAAATCGCCAATGCGCATGATTTCATTCAGAATCTGCCGCAAGGCTACGATACTCTAGTAGGAGAACGCGGGGTTACGCTTTCGGGAGGACAGCGACAACGAATTGCGATCGCCCGCGCCGCTGTGCGTCAAGCACCAATTCTGATTTTGGATGAACCGACAACAGGTTTAGATCAAGAAAATGAGCAAGTTGTTGTCGAAGCTTTAGAAAGACTGGCTTGGGGTAAAACGACTTTCACGATCGCTCACGATCTTTATCTAGCAGCGCGTGCTGATTTGATTCTTTATGTCGAAAACGGACGCATTTTAGAACGCGGTACGCATCAAGAACTGATGCAAGCAAACGGTCGCTATGCCGAATTATACAACTTACAAGCCGCACAACGAGATCTCAACAATCGTCAGGAGGCAACTCATGTTACCCGCTGATAGCAGCTTAATTCATCGCGATGCTGAATTACCAGGATTAGCAGTATTACTCGATGTTGATGCTTTTGCATCTGTACTACAAGCAGAACTACCTGAAATTAACATTCAATCAGTTCATAGCACTTATGTACGGTACAAGCGCGGAACTAACTGTTTAGTTGCTTATGAATTGAATGTCGCAGGAACCAAAGTGCCGATTTATGCTAAAGCCTTTGGTGCAAATAGCCGGAATAAATTGCAAAAGTTTAGAAATCGAACCAGCGTACCAGGATCGTTAGGTATTGGTCGGTTGATTTTAGCAGCTTACGGAATTGCAGTGTGTTTTTTCCCCAATGATAAAAATCTCAAACAACTGCCGCAGCTTGTCGATCGGCAAACTCGCAAGCATCTGCTAGACAAAATATCTGCAAATGATTTGTGCGAAACACAACTGTTGAATTTGCGATACAAACCAGAAAGGCGATATGTAGGGCAACTGCGTAGTGATACTAACATTCAGGCAGTGCTAAAAGCATACACAAAAGAAGATTATCTGCAAGCTAAAACAAACGCCCAAGCATTTCATTCAGGTACAGTTTTAAATATCGCACCAACTTTAGGTTATTCAGATCGCGATCGCCTATTAGCATTTGAATGGATACCGCAATTACCGTTGAACAAGGCGATCGCCCAGCCACAATTTAACTATGATACGATTACGCTGACTGGTGCAGCGTTAGCCGAAATTCATGCCCAAAATCCCGCCAACTTAAACATTCTTAGCCGTAACGCCGAAGCACAAAGTTTATTATTACTTGCTGCGGATCTCAGCTTTATTTATCCCCCAGTTGCTGATTTGGCTCAGAATTTAGCACAGCAATTTGCAGAACAACTACTATCACTACCTCAACTAACATACCCAATTCATGGCGACTTCAACGCTGAACAAGTGCTGTTAGGAGAAAATGTCACTATTCTCGACTTTGATCGGGCAGTACGTAGCGATCCAGCAGCCGATTTAGGCTCATTTGTTGCCCGATTAGAACATGACAAATTACGCGGTGACTTGTCATCATACCGCTTAGAACGTATTAAGGCAGCATTGTTACAAAGCTATCAAGCACCATTCCTACTTAACCGCGTCGAGTTATACACAGCGATCGCTTTATTTCGTCTGGCGTGTGAACCATTTCGCTATCGCGAACCAAATTGGCATGAAAAAACTGTGATGATTTTACAGCAGGTTGAGACAATTTTACAGCCATTAAGCACACCTCAATCAGCATAAAAGGAGGTGTATGAGCACCATTTCAGTTATCGATCCCTTTGATGTTGTCCGTGATGCAAAAATGCCATTTTTAACACAAGCATTGCATCCTGAAGTTGTTCAACAACAGTTTGATCGGCTTTCACTGTGGCAAAACACGCATCCAATAGAACTGCAAGCGATTCGCGTCATTCGCTATAAACCAGGACGTCGGTGTTTAATTGAATACGATGTTGTCGAAAATCAGTCAGCGATCACGTTAATTGGCAAAGTTCGTGCGAAGGGACTTGATCGTTGTACCTATCGTCTGCTGCAATTACTTTGGCACAATGGTTTTGATGCTGAGAGTGGCGATCGCATTTCGGTTCCTGAACCTATCGGGGTAATTCCTGAATTTCAAATGTGGCTACAGCGTAAAGTTGCCGGTACAGTTGCTACGAATTTACTACTACAACCTGACGGTATTGCCTTATCACAGCACATTGCCCAAGCCGCGCACAAGCTACATCAAGCAAATATTGTCCCTCGGCGTAGCCATACAATGGCAGATGAATTACGAATCTTGGGCGATCGCCTATTGAAGGTAGTGCAATCATATCCACATTTGTCACAACGTATCGAGAGGTTACTTATAGCTTGCGATCGCCTCGGTACTACGACGCCAGAGTTAGAAAATAGTGGAATTCATCGCGATTTTTACCCCGATCAAGTTTTAGTTGCAGGCGATCGCATTTACTTACTTGATTTGGATCTTTATTGTCTTGGCGATCCTAGTTTGGATATTGGTAACTTTATTGCCCACGTAACAGAACAAAGCTTGCGTACTTTAGGCAATGCAGATGCTTTAATAGATCGAGAAGAAGCGGCGATCGCTGAATTTACTCGTCTATCTAGTACTGCAACTCATGTCGCCATCCAGGCGTATAAAACCCTGACGTTAGCGCGACATATTTACATTAGTACGCTATTTCCTGAACGGCAAAAATTTACAGAGACACTCTTAGAACTTTGCGAACAAAGGTCTGTAGCCTCTCATTATGTGTGAGAACGGATTAATGACAATAACATCAACCAAAATATTAACACAACTCACCGTATTAGGTGTTTTTTCAGTCTTGACAAATGCTCCTGTTAGTGCATTAGAAATTTCTAGCACTACCGAGCCACTTGCACAAGTGACATCGGTGTCTCAGTTATCTGATGTAGCACCTAATGATTGGGCATTTCAATCGCTGCGTGCGTTGGTAGAACGCTATGGTTGTATTGCAGGTTATCCCGATGGAACATATCGCGGCGATCGCGCTTTAACTCGATATGAGTTTGCAGCGGGGTTGAATGCTTGTTTAGAACAGATCAATTCTTTGATTACAGCAGCCACAACAGATGCAATTCGTCAAGCAGACCTTGATACTTTACAACGATTACAAGCTGAGTTTGCGCAAGAATTAGCGACAGTACAAGGAAGTGTCGATCAACTCGAAGCCCGTACTGCTGAACTTGAAGCACAACAATTTTCGACAACCACCCGACTTGAAGGCGAAGTTTTATTTGCGGTGAGTGGCGTTACTGGCGATCGCAAAGCTGATGGTAGCGATGAGGAGATTGATGATAGCATTACACTCAGCAATCGCGTCCGGCTCAACTTTATTACTAGTTTCTCTGGTTCCGATGCCTTCCGAGTGCGTTTGCAAGCGCGTAATATCCCTGAATTAGAAGATGCGGCAGGTACGCCAATGGCAAATTTGGGGTTTGATGGTAATAGCGAAAATCGCATAGAAGTAAGTCGGATGGATTATGCTTTTTCGCTAGGCGATCGCGCCCAAGGTTATTTGAGTTTTGTTGGTGGAGGCTTGGGAGATTTTGTCACTAACGTGAATCCGTTATATGGTAGTAGCGGTTCGGGTGCAGTTTCGCTGTTTGCGCGAGAAAATCCAGTGCGACGTCAAGGCGGTGCGCCTGGTGCCAGTTTTGCTTATAGTTTTAGTGATGCAGTTACCCTCGAACTTGGCATTGCAACGAGTGCAGCAACTGATCCAGAAGTAGGTATTTGGCAAAGTCCCTATGCAGCGATCGCGCAGTTAACTGTACAACCGATCGACACTTTAAATCTTGGTTTAACTTATGTTCGCTCGTACAACAGCATTAGTACAGGTACAGGAAGCGAATTATCCAACGATCCGTTTGATGGTGATGCAGATGCGATTACGGGAAACTCGTATGGTGTCGAAGCCGCATTACAAGTGAGTCCGAATTTTACACTTGGGGGTAGAGTTGGTTTAATTCAAGCAACCGCAACCGATCTTGACAACAACCCTGCAGCAGATATTTTCACTTGGGCTGTGTCGCTTGCTTTCCCTGACTTAGCCGGAGAAGATAATTTAGCGGGTATCATTATTGGTTTACCGCCAAAAGTCGTGAGTAATCAACTTGATACAGATTTAGAAGAAGACAGTAGTTCTCTACACCTCGAAGCTTTCTACCGCTTTCAAGTTAATGACAACTTAGCAATTACTCCTGGTGTTTTTATGATTACTAATCCCGAACACGATGCAGATAATGACACGATTTATGTAGGAACTGTCCGCACGACGTTTGAATTTTGAAGTGGTAATGGGTAATTGGTGATTGGTGATTGGTAAGAGTGTTTCAGTCTATTGCTAGAAGCGTAACTACGGTGAGTTCAAGATATAAATAAATAAACACAAGCTGGTGTAGTTCAGTTTCATTAAATACAAATGCGATCGCACTTCTGTTCAAGTCGATGGCGCTTAGGTTTAGCCTTATCGCTATTGACAGTTTTCTTGTGGGGAATTTTACCCATTGCTTTATCAGTAACACTCCAAGCACTTGATGTTTATACACTCACTTGGTTTCGATTTTTAATTTCTTTTGGGTTACTCGCAATTTATTTAGCTAGCCGCCAGCAGTTACCACAATGGCAAAAACTCCGCAATGCTGGGTTAGGGCTTATTGTAGTTGCAACAGTATTTTTAGGAATAAATTACTTACTCTTCGTACAAGGTTTAACGCTAACATCGCCTGCAAATGCCCAAGTCTTAATTCAACTTGCACCAGTATTATTTGGTATAGGTGCGATCGCATTTTTTAAAGAACGCTTTAACCGCTATCAATCCATCGGGTTGAGTATCCTTGTGCTTGGTTTAGTGTTGTTCTTTAATGAGCAATTGCAGAGTTTACTCACAGCAAATTCTACCTATCTTGTTGGTAGTGGTATTCTTGTACTCGCAGCCGCAGCTTGGGCAGTTTATGCTTTAGCACAGAAACAATTACTGCGATCGCTTTCTTCCGCAAACGTAATGCTACTGATCTACGGTGGTTGTGCGCTGCTATTTACGCCTGTGGCGACACCGTCAACAATTCTGACGCTGAGTCTTTTACACTGGGGAACGCTACTATTTTGTGGATTAAATACTTTGATTGCCTATGGTGCATTTGCTGAAGCCCTCGAACATTGGGAAGCTTCGCGGGTGAGTGCAGTTCTTGCATTAACTCCAGTTGTAACTTTGGCATCCGTAGAGATAGTATCATCACTCCTTCCTAAGTGGATTGCCAGCGAACAATTAACATTGTTAGGCTTGATTGGAGCCATTTTAGTTGTGAGTGGTTCAATGGCGATCGCTTTAGGGAGATCGCATTAAATGCAGTAGCTTGGTAGATATACTCTTATCTTTACCCTATCTACTTATGAGTAAACAATTAGATGAAACTGTTTCTAGAGAAATCGCCAATAATATCAAAAGTAAAGCTAAAGACAGCTTTGATAACGCCTATAAAGCAGCCTTAGCTACTGAAGGCGCGCTGTATGTTCAAGGCTTTTTAGTTTTAGCAGCAAAACCTTATCGCATCATCGAACATAGCTGGATTGAACTCGAAGAACAAATTATTGATCCGACACTGCCTTTTTTAAATCACAAAGCACAAGATCTTTACTACTATCCTGCACAGCAACTGACAGTAAAGCAACTCAAAGCCGCCATAGAAGAAGCACAAGAAGATTATCCTGAAGACAATCCCCTGCCAGTTTACGGTGCTGCACCTTATGAATACTATGGTGATGTCATGTTGGGTGGTGCGGAATACTTAGCAGCATATCAAGCCGCCGAAGCAAAATGGAAAGAGTTAAGCGATCCGCAGTATAACTGAGGGGCTAGGAGCTAGGAGCGAGGGGCGAGTGAAAATGTTTAACCGGACGTTATATGATTAGCCTGCATCCTGATCGAGTAGCAAATCCTCGACATTTCGCAGTGAGTGAAACTGATACCCGCATAAGCCTACTAAAGACATACACAAAGCACAGATGACGTATAGCACAGATATACCAGCGCCTGTACCCGTGCCAAATAATCTGCCAAAAAATGGTGTTAGCATACCTCCTGGCTGCATTGCAGGTGCAAAAACATTGTCAGCTAGTAATCCAGCAACTAAGTAGGCGAACGCTGAAGTTAATTGCTCAACTAAAGAACGTGCAGCAAACACGCGCCCTTGAATGTTGGGGTGAACTTTTGCCATCCAAATCGCCGTAGTAGAACTGCCACTTAAAGGAGCATACAGCGAGGCGCTAAACTGAGCCAACATCCAAATCCAAGGTGTTTTACCTAACCCCAACACAGTTTTACTCAAACCAATTCCAGCCATACCAATTAAGACTCCTTTAATCCGGCGCTTGAAACCACCCCAGCGGCTAATAACTAAAGCGCCAATCACACCACCAACACCGGCTGCTGATGCTAAGCTACCCAGAACGACAGTATCGTTGCTGCTACGTGACAAAATCATTGGGGTGTAAAGCAAATCACAGATATCATAGGGTAGCCAAAATAAGAATCCGGCAATAAGCAGTGCAAGCATCCCTCGGCGTGCGCGAATGTAACGCATCCCAAACACAAATTCTCGCCAAATATTCGGATTAATTTGACTTTCGGCTTCCTGTGGGGAAGGTTGAGGAACTTTGACAAGTAATATGCTACTGATAGCAATTAAAAAAGTCACAACATCAATCACACAAATGCCAGCTAAGCCAATTGAATAATAAAGATATCCTGCTAATGCTGGACCAACAATATTAGCACCATAACCCGATACAAAATCTAGACTACTGGCACGGGCATAATGCTTTGCTGGAACCATTAATGAAACTGATGCCGAGTAGGCAAGCCACTGAATTTGATTAAAAGTTCCCGCGATCGCACCTGTAATATATAAATGCCATACTTGCAACTGATTATTGAGATACAACAAGACGATCATTACGGTTAAAGTGACAGTAATCGTATCACCCAACACCATCAGTAATTTACGATTACATCGATCTACAATTACCCCAGCGATCGGACTAAATAAGATACTAGGTAGCAGTGTAAAGATATCTACTAACGCTAAAGAAGTCACTTGACCGCTAAATTCCCATGCCCAAATATTAAAGGCAAAGGTACTCATTGTACTGCCAATTGTAGAAACTAGCTGACCGCTCCAGACAATAATAAAGTTACGCAGGCTGGGAGAAGGTGACATTTTGTATTTTGGATAATGGGTAATTGGTAATTGGTAATTGGTAATTGGTAATGGGGAGTTATGAGTTAAAAAAATCTTGTAATAAATACCTCCGGCACCTTTCTTCGCTAACACGCATTCAAAACTTTTCTAACCCAATTACCAATGAATAACCTTTAAGCTATGTTTATCTTCACTTACTTATTGATTATCTAATATTGTGATTCTGCACTCAGTAGGTATTTATAAATATCATCTAAAATAGCATTCGCACATAAGATATTACCAACAATCCAATACCCTGAATCAACTGTATAAATACGGTCATTTTTAACAACATTAAGTAATTGCCAAATTTGATTATCGCGATATCTTTTAAAATTCTTTTCCGAACCTGGATCAAGTGCTACAAACATGACATCAGCATCAAGTAATTCTATACTTTCTAAACCTACTGATACATAACTTTGAGCAGGATTGCTGACTTTTTTTTGTGCTTCTGGTATAGAAAGCCCAACTTCTTCTAAAATTTTGACAGGAAATGAAAATTGATTTTGAAACTGCGTTAGAGGCGACCCTCCATAGAAACGAATAATAGAAACTTCAGTATTTTGATGCTTTTGTGCAATTTCTATTCGCAAGTTTTCTACGCGCTGTTGATACAAGTTTAATGCTTGCGAAGCTTGCGCTTCTCTATTTAGCATTTTGCCGAGTAGTTGCAAGGTTTCTTTCCAAGCTGTTTCATCAAATTGTATCGATACTGTTGGAGCTATTTTTGAAAGAATTCCGTAATTTTCTGCACCAATTTCTAGCCCTAAGATTAAATCTGGTTGTAATTCCACAATTTTTTCTAGATTAAGTAGGCTTTCTTTACCAATAGAAATTATCCCCTCAATTTTGTTACCAAACTGACGACCTCTACTACCTAAAGCATTCGATTCAGCAGCAGCAATTGGTTTGAATCCTAAGCCAACTACAGCATCTAAAATGGTTTCATCTGTCACTATAATTCGTTGGGGATTTGTAGGAATACAACTTTCTCCCAACTGATGTTTTGTAACTTGACATTCTGATGTTGTAAATTGTCCCCTTGGGTTGCCTTTAGTAGCAATTTGGTTTGAGCAAGCTATCACTAAAAGATAAGTGAAAGTCACAAGTAAAACAAACTGAAAAAAATGATGTATATTTCTCTTCATCCTGACTACCCAAGGGTTAAATTATGATGAATTACCAAGTTATGCGGTAATTAACACTAAGAGTTCTCCCTCGTGCTGGAAACCGATAAGAATTACCGAGAAAATCACCTTGGAATTGATTGAAAACAGGAGTGTATTGGGTATCGAGTAAATTTTCAATGCCAATATCAATTGTGCCTGCACCAAGTTGAATACTACTGATGTAGTCCAAGACGAAATAGCCATCGATTGATCCATTATCTGAACCAGCTTCAAAACCGCGATCGCGATCGCCAATATATAACGCTTGCAAACGGTTGCGCCAGCCAGGGGTTGTTTGATGTTGTAGATAAGCCGTGAGTTTAATCGGCGAGACTTCTGCAGAATTGAGTGCTTGATAATTGCCATCACCCTCAAGATCGTTCTCACCTTCTTGCCATGTCAAAGAACCTCCCAGTGCAAGTGCGGTTGTTGCTTGCCAGTCAATCGCTGCTTCAATACCATAATTTCTTTGGGGTGCGCGTGCTAGAAGCAAAGTCCCAGGTAACTCAGGATTTTCAACTAAAGTTGTTCCTAAGTCAGATTGACTGTAGAATCCAGCTAGCGATGCTTGCACTGTGTTCCAGTTTCCCCGAATACCAATTTCGTAGTTATTTACTTTCTGCGGTTCGGAAATATCAACATCGCGATCAAACCGAAACCCTGTAGTTGCATTAGAAAAAAGAATTCGGGCAATTGGTGCTAGCGAAAAACCTTGCGCAAAGTTAGCATAAAGACTGATCGTATCACTCGGTTTGAAGACAACTCCGCTATTGAAAACCACATCGTCCAAGGTACGATTACCACCCTCGATTGGTTCGAGAAATTGATTAGTAAAGTCGGGGACATCAATTCCAAAGCGTTCGTAGCGCAAGCCACCACTTAACAACCATTGTTCGCTGACGTCCCATTGAAGTTGTCCAAATAAACCAAGGTTTTCAATACTAAAACGGGGATAGAATGTACGAGTTTCAGCAACACGTAAAACTCGACCGCCAGTTGCATCAAATTCATCGGCGTCGAAGATCGATAATTCATCTTCTAAATTGGCATTTGAATAGTCAACTCCCCACAGCAAGTTTGCCGTGTTAAAGACAGGAGTTTCAACTTGAAATCTTGCACCCCACTTGTCATCAATTGCGTTGCGGGTTGTAATTCCTAAGGGGTCATCAAAGGGTCTACCATCAAAGAATGTTGGGACAATGCGCGTGTAGCGGTAGTAAACTTGAGCATTTAATTCACTCCCAAATAAGTCGGCGTGATTGTAGTCAAGCGTTAGGGCATAGTTTAAAGTTCGTGGTGGGTCAACTCCGATATATATCGGGTCAAAAGGAATCGCACGGGCTTTACGCTCAAAAGGTAACAAGTCTACGCTGAGGTCAGAGGTGATACTGGGGTCATTGCGATCGCGTGTTAAATTTGCCGTCAGTTGTAAGCGTTGGTTTTCGTCAAAGCGTACCCCGACTTTACCCAATGCTTGCGTTGTGGCAGTTTCTGCCGTATTTTCATCGAAAGGAATGCGCGAACCTTCAGCATCATAATTAATCCCCGTCGTTCGGCGCGACAACAGCGCAAAAACATCAAAGTTACCTTCAGCAATTGAAATTGAATGACTGAAGAAATTGCCAAAACTGTCAGATGCTAAATTGTCCGCCGCCTCAATACCTACCTGAGTTTCGGAAACTAATCTGTCTTCAGTTGGTCTGCGGGTAATAATATTAATCACCCCTCCTGTTCCACCATCTCCATACACCGCAGAAGGACCACGCACAACTTCAATTCGTTCTACTGCACTCGGTGCAATACTTCTCAGGTCGCGTTGATAGCCGACATTACTATCATTTGAGGTGACGGGAACACCATCGATTAAGACTTGGGGTGGACGACCGCGTATCGTTGAATTTCTGATAGTTCCTGTTGGTGGAGCTGCGCCAGGAGTCAATTTACCGATAATATCGTCTAAGCCTCTCGATACTGGAGCTAATTGCTCAATCTGTTCTCGTTCAATAATTGTTACAGTACGCGGAACATTTTGTAATTCTTCTTCGGTGCGCGTTGCTGTCACGACGAGTTCAATTGCTTCGTCATCAGGTAATTGTTCGGATTGAGTTGTATCTGGCTGGGGTGGCGTTGGTGCGGTTGATGTTGTTGTACTTGGTGTTACACCTAAAATCAAACCTTCATCGCTGTCAAATAAATCTAGTGTAGGAACACCTTGCGTACCTGTGACTACCAGTCGAATTGTTTGGTTATCAAGGTTTATCAGTGCGATCTCCGCAATTCCTGAAACTGGATTACTTTGACGAAATTCTCCTGATGATAAACGCAGTTGTGCTGATTGAATGTCAGCAGTTAATACATTACCCTCACTTAGAGGTGTCACTTGCAACTGTTCGCCTTGGGTTGTTTCGAGAATAACTTCCAAACCTTGGTCGGTTTGTTCCACTCTGACGTTGCTAATCTCCACAATTGGCGATCGCATCAGCTGTGCTGTCTTAAGTGGCTTAGCTAACGTTGATACATCTCTAGAACTTTGTGCTAAAACCTGCGCCTCTGCACAATTTGCACTAGTCGATAAGACAGCAATAATTGAACCTGCTAAAAACAAACTTGGCAATAATTTGACATTCATTATTTTTCTTGCACCGAATCGCTACCTTCACACCGCAGTTAACAACGCCAAAACTTATCGCTATAAACAGCTAACCTTAGATGCAAATAAATTTATACTCTATCTTGGGTTTGTTGAAAATACTTGTCATATATTTCTTAGTGTGAGCATGCACGGCTTCCACGTACAGCTTGTGAAGTTCGCTGACATACCTTACTTAACAATTTTTGTTCTTGACCTTTAAATTTTATACCTCTATCTTAGGTAGTAAACAGCTATTGATAATAGCAGGCAATTAATTTTGTAGCAAATATAACAAATTTTTATTCTTTGGGGATTGTAAAAAGTAAGAAATTGCATTAAGTGTATAAGAGCAGTTGAAATAAATTCTCATCTATTGGCGTAAGGATTCAAGCGACGATAGCTCTACAGTATTTTTGACAACAGCAATTTATTCCTTTGTCTTGGATTCCTCGTGGTTCCATTTTATTTGTAATGAAGTTTTAATTCTTGCTTTCCCGTCCTGCAAAAGTGCTGTCAACTGTGTAATTTTCTGCATCAAGGTTTTAAAAGTGCAATGATTCAGCCTGTGAGTGGTTTGGAATGTCTTTTTGGTCAGTATTCTAGTGTCGTAGAAATATTACGGTATCAAAGTGCTACACAACCGGATGCAGCAGCGTTTACCTTTTTGGTAGATGGGGAGCAGCAAGCAGTAACATGGACATACCGAGAATTAGAGTGGCGATCGCATGCGATCGCAGTACAACTCCAAGCTTTAGGTTTAACTGGGGAACGCGCCTTATTGCTGTATCCACCAGGGTTAGATTATTTAGCGGCTTTCTTCGGATGCTTATCTGCTGGAGTGGTAGCCGTTCCAGCTTATCCACCACGAAATCAACGCAATACCCCCCGAATCTTATCAATACTGCAAGATGCACAAGCGGCAATTGTTCTGAGTACATCTCAGGCGTTAGGGCAAATACAATCGTTATTCGGAACTGTAAATGATACGTCGCTAAAATGGCTTGCGACTGATAATCTGACACTCGACATTACCCAAGCATGGCAAGAACCATCGATTAATCAAGACACTCTTGCCTTTTTACAATACACTTCCGGCTCAACGGGTACGCCTAAGGGTGTGATGCTGACACATGGCAATTTGCTCCACAATGCAGCTGCTACCTACTTATATATGGAGCATTCAGCGAGTAGTAAATTCGTGACTTGGCTGCCAATTTATCATGACATGGGCTTGATTGGGGGCGTACTCCAGCCCTTATACGGTGGTTTTCCTTGTATTATGATGTCGCCTGCGTTGTTTCTGCAACGACCGTATCGTTGGTTACACGCAATTTCTCAGTATGGCGGAACAACTAGCGGTGCGCCTAATTTTGCCTACGAGTTGTGTACTCAAAAAATTACTCCCGAACAGCGCTCAACACTCGATTTGAGTAGCTGGAGTGTCGCTTTTAACGGTGCGGAACCAATTCGCCACGAAACTCTAGAACGCTTTGCACAAACTTTTGCAGAATGTGGTTTTCGTTCCGAAGCTTTCTATCCCTGCTATGGAATGGCGGAAGCAACTTTGATGGTGTCGGGTAGTGTCAAAACTACCTTACCAAAGGTAAAAACTATCGAAAAATCTTCATTAGAAAGCAACCACATTGTTGATGCAACTCTTGGTGTAGAGAATTCAGTATCTTTAGTCAGTTGCGGTCGTAGTTTACCACAGCAGCAAATCATCATTGCCAACTCCGATTTAACTCGTTGTGCTGCAAATCAAGTTGGTGAAGTTTGGGTATCTAGCCCTAGTATCGGAAAAGGTTATTGGAATCGTTTAGAGGAAACAGCGCAAACCTTCCAGGCTTACCTGCAAGATACAGCGGAAGGACCATTTTTACGGACTGGCGATTTAGGATTTTTGCATGAGGGTGAACTTTTCATCACAGGTAGAGCAAAAGATTTAATTATCATTCGAGGACGCAACCTCTATCCACAAGATATTGAATTAACCAGTGAAGGTAGTCACTCTGTACTTCGTCAAGGGAGTTCTGCAGCTTTTACGATTGAGATCGCTGGTGAAGAACGGCTTGTTATTGTGCAAGAAGTCGAATTTCGTGCCAAACCTAATGTAGAGGAAGTTGCTGCTGCGATTCGTCAAGCAGTCACAGAAGAACACGAAGTTCAGGTTTATGGAGTAGTTTTGATCAAAGCTGGTACTATTCCTAAGACTTCTAGCGGTAAGATTCAGCGCCGTGCGACTAAAGCGCAATTTTTGGCGGGGGGTTTGGAGGTTATTGGCAGTAGTATTTTTGATAGCCCCCTAAATCCCCCACCAATGGGGGACTTTAACAGATTTGGTTCCCTCCTTCCTCTCTCACTTGAACAACGCCGTACTCTTGATAATTTGCCAGCATTAGGTACAAAGAATTTGACGCGAGAAGAATTGCTGGCTGTCGATTCTCCACAAAGGCTAGAACTCGTTGAATCATATTTACAAAGTTTAGTAGCGCGGATACTGCATACACCTCAGCAGTTAAATCTACAGCAGCCACTAACTTGTTTTGGGTTAGATTCCTTAAAGGTTTTTGAGTTAAAAAATCGAGTTGAGGAATTAGGGGTTGTTGTCGCGATCGCTGATTTGTTTGAAGGTATCACGATAACTCAGTTAGCACAGCAGATTCTTGAGCAAATTACTTCCGGCAATTCGGTTGTATCAACTATCTCCACAGTTGAAAGGAATCAGCCTCACTATCCCCTTTCTTATGCGCAACAACGGTTGTGGTTTATCAATCAACTGCAACCAGATAATGCTGCTTATCATATTGCGATCGCAGTTGAAATTGAGGGGTGTTTAGATGCTTCTATATTAATTAGCTGTCTTCAGGAAATTATTCATCGTCACGAAATTTTACGCACCAGCTTTGAGGTGGTTAATAGTGAACCTGCTCAAATTATCTCTTCTCATGCCACGATTACTGTACCTCAATTAGATTTGCGTCATCTGTCTGACGGGGAACAACAAGCTGAAATACAAAAGTTATCACAAGAAGAAATCCAGTCACCTTTTAACTTAGGAAAAGCTCCATTATTACGGGCAAAAATATTACACCTGGCTCCAGATAATTCAATACTATTACTAACGTTGCATCATATCGTTGCTGATGGTTGGTCAATTAAGGTTTTGGTTCAAGAGTTATCAATACTCTATCAAGCTTCTATCGGAAAATCCTCTTCACTTCCAGAACTACAAATTCAATATTTAGATTTTACTGCTTGGCAAAGACAATGGTTGCAAGGTGAAGTTGTCGAAACTCATCTAGCTTATTGGAAACAACAGTTAAGCGGACTTTCGGTTTTAAAATTACCTACAGATTATTCGCGGCAACCTATCCAAACTTATCGAGGAGCGCAGCAAAAGTTTAGATTATCTCTAGCTTTAACTAATAATCTCAAGCAGTTCAACGGAACTTTATTTATGACTTTGTTAGCGGCGTTTAACGTTTTACTTTACCGCTATACAGGTCAAGAAGATATTGTTATTGGTTCGCCAATTGCAAATCGTAATAGTACGCAAATAGAAAGCTTGATTGGCTGTTTTATTAATACTTTAGTTTTACGAACTGAGTTAGATAGTAATCTCAGCTTTCAAGAATTAATCGAACGAGTACGTAAGGTAGCAGTTGATGCTTATATTCACCAAGATTTACCGTTTGAGAAATTAGTAGAAGAATTACAGCCAAGTCGAGATTTGAGTTATCACCCGTTATTTCAGGTAATGTTTGTTTTGCAAAATCCTGATTTAACAAATATTGTGCTACCAGAGTTAAGTTGGAAAACTAGAGAACTGGATACTGGTACAGCTAAGTTTGATCTTTTTCTATCAATGATAGATGGTGAAGCAGGATTGATAGGAACACTGGAATATAATACTGATTTGTTCAAAGCTGATACTATCAGTCGGATGATAGGGCATTTTCAAACTTTACTAGAAGCCATAGTTCTTCATCCAAACGAGTGTGTTTCTCGACTACCATTGTTAACACCTACTGAACGCCAGACTTTATTACATGACTGGAATAATACTCAGATAAATTATCCTCAAAATACCTGCATTCATCATTTATTTGAACAGCAAGTAGCTAAAACTCCAGAGAATATTGCTCTAATATTTGAAGATCGACAACTTACCTATCGTGAGTTAAATCAACGTGCTAATAAACTTGCACATGATCTCATCAAACTAGGCATTAAACCAGATGTCATGGTTGGTATTTGCATGGAACGTTCCATCGAGATGGTAGTAGGAATATTAGGCATCTTGAAAGCTGGTGGTGCTTATGTTCCTTTAGATCCTACTTATCCAAAAGAACGTTTAGCGTTTATGTTGGCAGATTCCCAAGTATCACTATTATTAACAAAACCCAGCTTGAAGCAATTGCTAGAAGATCGAGCGCAAGTCGTGTGTATTGATACTGAAGATACAGTATTTGAGAATTGTAGTTCAAACCCAGTTGTTGACGTAAAATCAGAAAATTTAGCTTATGTCATTTATACTTCTGGTTCTACAGGTAAACCCAAAGGCGCAATGAATGTGCATCAAGGATTGTGTAATCGCTTGCTATGGATGCAAGAAACTTATCAATTAACTTCATGCGATCGCGTTCTGCAAAAAACGCCATTCAGCTTTGATGTTTCTGTTTGGGAATTTTTCTTACCTTTAATCACAGGTGCAAGCTTGGTAGTTGCTAAACCAGGTGGACATAAAGATGCTAGCTATCTTGTCGAACTCATTGCACAGCAAAAGATAACGATACTTCACTTTGTCCCCTCAATGCTGCAAGCTTTTCTAGAGGAACCAGCATTAGAAAAATGTCAGAGTATTGCAAAAGTTATTTGTAGCGGTGAAGCATTACCTTTTAATTTACAAAAGCATTTTTTTGAACGTTTAAATGCTGAATTACACAATCTTTATGGACCTACAGAAGCATCAATTGATGTTACAGCATGGCAATGTCAAAAAGATATTTATGATAAAATAGTTCCAATTGGTCGTCCTATTGCTAATACTCAAATATATATTTTAGATAAACATTTGCAACCTGTTCCCATTGGAATTACAGGAGAGTTGTATATTGGTGGTATTGGGCTAGCACGAGGTTATTGGAATCGACCTGATTTAACCAAAGAAAAGTTTATTTCTAATCCTTTTGTAGCAGGTGAACGACTTTATAGAACAGGAGATTTAGCGCGGTTTCGTTCTGATGGAAATATTGAATTTTTAGGTAGAATTGACTATCAAGTAAAGATTCGCGGTTTTCGGATAGAAATTGGAGAAATTGAAGCCGTACTGCAACAGCATCCCCAAGTACGAGAAACTATTGTTGTTGCTAAAGACAAATTAAACCAAGATCAAACTTGCTTAGTCGCCTATATAGTTTTGACACAAAAAGCAAACATTTTTGTGAATGAATTGCGAGACTTTCTCAAAGAAAAGCTTCCAGAATATATGGTGCCTTCGGCTTTTGTCGTATTAGATGAATTTCCCTTAACAACTAATGGTAAAATTGACCGTCGTGCTTTACCTTTACCTCAAATAGGATTGGAAATAAGGACAAACTACCAACCACCACAGTCTGAAATTGAAAAGGCGATCGCTCAAGTTTGGCAACAAGTATTGCAGCTAGAGAAAGTGGGTATTCATGATAACTTTTTTGACTTAGGTGGACACTCAATCATGATGCTTCAGGTAAATAACAAACTGCGTCATATCTTGCAGCGAGATATATCTGTAGTGTCAATGTTTCAACATCCAACAATTCACTCGCTAGCGCAGTCTTTGAATCAACAACTATCGCCACCTATGTTTGGCAAAACTCAAAACCGCGCCCAAAAACAAATTGCATCAATGCGTCGGCAATCATTGCGACAAGGTAGATAAATAATGAGCGCTACAGATCATGATAGTTTAGAAGGTATTGCCATCGTTGGTATGGCTGGGCGATTTCCTGGCGCGAAAAATATCACCGAATTTTGGCAAAATTTATGCACTGGCGTAGAATCTATCTCTCACTTGAGTGATGAGGAATTGATAGCTACTGGGATATCTCCAACGTTAATTAATCATCCTAATTTTGTAAAAGTTGGTGCTGTATTAGAAGATATTGATTTATTTGATGCAGCATTTTTTGGCTTTAACCCTAAAGAAGCAGAAATTACCGATCCGCAACACCGATTATTCTTAGAATGTGCTTGGGAAGCTTTAGAAGATGCTGGCTATGATTCACTCCGCACTGAAAGTCGAATTGGCGTTTATGCTGGTGCAAGTTTAAGTAACTATTTATCATTTAATTTTAATGACGATCAAATCGGCTCAGCTCATAGTTTCCAAAAATTACTAGGGAACGATAAAGATTTTCTGGCTACGCGTGTTTCTTATAAACTAAATCTAACTGGACCAAGCCTCACAGTACAAACTGCTTGCTCAACATCGTTAGTCGCAACATCATTAGCTTGTCAAAGCTTACTCAACTATCAATGCGATATGGCTTTGGCGGGTGGAATTTCGATTCGAGTGCCTCAAAAAACCGGATATTTGCATCAAGAAGGGGGAATTTTATCTCCTGATGGTCATTGTCGCGCTTTTGATGCCAATGCACAAGGAACGATTATTGGTAATGGTGTGGGAGTCGTTGTTTTAAAACGGTTATCGGATGCGATCTCTGATGGAGACAACATCTATGCCACAATCCGCAGTACTGCAATTAATAACGATGGTGCTGGTAAAGTTGGTTATACGGCTCCGAGTGTAAACGGTCAAGCAGAAGCGATTATCGAGGCATTAGCTTTAGCGGGTGTGGAACCTGAGACAATAGATTATATTGAAGCGCACGGTACAGGAACAGCTTTAGGCGATCCGATTGAAATTTCTGCCTTGACGAATGCTTTTCGTACTAGCACCCAAAAAAATAACTTTTGTGCGATCGCTTCGGTGAAAACAAATATTGGGCATTTAGACGCCGCCGCCGGAATTGCTGGTTTAATCAAAACTGCTTTAGCTTTAAAACATCAACTAATACCGCCTAGTTTAAATTTTGCCCAACCCAATCCTAAAATTGACTTTGCCAATACTCCCTTTTATGTCAATACAGAATTGAGACAATGGCAAGCAAATGGACCACCACGTCGTGCAGGTGTTAGTTCTCTCGGTATTGGTGGAACGAATGCCCATGCAATTTTGGAAGAAGCACCAGTTGTTGAAGCATCAAGCCCTGCTCATCCTTGGCATTTACTCGTTCTTTCTGCTAAGAGTGAAACAGCTTTAGAATCTGCTACAGCCAATTTAGCGGCATATCTCACAAAAAATCCTCATTTAAATCTTGCTGATGTTGCTTATACCCTGCAAATAGGGCGCAGAGAGTTTAACCATCGTCGGATGGTAGTGTGTCAAAATATCAGCGATGCAGTGTCTGCTTTAAAGGCAAAAGAACCACAAAGGGTATTACCACCTACAGAAGCAAACTCGATTACTTTTATGTTTCCTGGGCAGGGTTCTCAATATATAAATATGGCACGAGAACTCTACGAATATAATAAGCAATTTCAGGAAGAAGTCGATCGATGTTGTCTTATACTAAAACCACATTTAGGTTTAGATTTGCGTTCAATTATTTATCCTCGTGAATCTGAGAAAGCAGCGCTACAACTCAAACAAACATCTTTAGCGCAACCAGCGTTATTCGTCATTGAGTATGCTTTGGCTAAATTATGGATGTCTTGGGGCATTGTTCCGCAAGCGATGATTGGTCATAGCATTGGGGAATATGTTGCGGCTTGTCTTGCTGGCGTTATATCAATTGAAGACGCCCTTGCTTTGGTTGCTTGGCGTGGAAAACTTATGCAACAAATGCCAGCAGGCGCGATGGTTTCTATTGCTTTATCAGAAGCAGAACTAAAACCATTACTTCATGAAAACTTATCTTTAGCTGCTAGTAATGCGCCAAATTTATGTGTTGTTTCAGGTAGTTTTGAAATAATAGACGCTTTTGAGGAAAAACTCATTAGTTTGGGGGTAAACTACCGTCGCTTACATACTTCCCATGCTTTTCATTCTCAAATGATGGAACCTGTGTTGGAACCATTTATCGAGCAATTGAAAAACATTAAATTAAATTCTCCACAAATTCCTTTTATTTCAAATCTTACGGGAACCTGGATTACAGCAGATCAAGCAACAGATGTTAACTACTGGGCAAAGCATCTACGGCATACAGTGCTATTTAATACAGGCATTTTGACACTATTGCAAGAAGAAAACCGAATTTTCTTAGAAGTAGGTGCAGGGCGAACACTATCTACTTTAATAAAGCAACATCAATCTCCACAACAATTAGTATTACCTTCACTCCGCCATCCCCAGGAAGAGAAATCTGATATCGCTTGCTTGCTTCATACCTTAGGGCAACTTTGGTTAGCAGGAGTTGAAATTAATTGGTTTGGATTTTATTCTGATGAAAAACGTCATCGTGTTCCTTTGCCAACTTATCCATTTGAGCGTCAGCGTTATTGGATACAAGCTCAAATAGAGGGCAACAAACACAATCAAAAACTAGATTTCAAAGATTGGTTTTATGTACCTTCCTGGAAGCGAACGATATCGTCTGTATATTTAAATCAGAGTAGTATAAAGACAAAAGAATCTTGGTTAATATTCCTTGATGATCGTGGTGTGGGTTGCCAAGTTGTAGAAAGACTCAAGCAAGCAAATCAAGAAGTAGTTATTGTTAAGCAAGGAGAAAAATTTGCTAAATGCAATCAACAAGAATATATAATTAATCCTGAAATCAGAGACGATTACGATATTTTGCTCAAAGAGGTTTATAGTCGCAATCAATCCCAACATATTGTTCATTTTTGGAGCGTTACATCTAATGAATATTTAGAATGGGAAGATCAAAAATGTTTCTGGAGTCTATTATTTTTAGCACAATCATTAGGAGAACAAAAAACTAATATCAGTATCGACATTATCTCCAATCACTTACAATACATAAACGATGACGACAAGTTGTGTCCAGGTAAAGCAACAATTCTTGGACTCTGCAAAGTTATTTCTCAAGAATATCCAATTACTTGTCGCAGTATTGATATTGCGCTGGATACTGAGCGATCGCCTCTGGCGCTGCGCTACGCGCAATCGCACCAACTAACTGATAGCTTGTTTGTAGAAATTACTAGCCAATCTTCTGACTCTATCATTGCCTATCGAGGAACTCAAAGGTGGGTGCAATATTTTGAAAAGTTACCAGTTAAAGACGCAACAAATACTCCTAAGTTACGTCAAGAAGGGGTTTATCTGATTACAGGTGGATTGGGCGGAATTGGGTTAGAAATTGCGCAGTATTTAGCAAATACAGTAAAAGCTAAATTAGTGTTAATTAATCGTTCGGGTTTACCTATAAAAACCGAATGGCAAGATTGGTTATCTCATTATGGTAAAGAAGATCTTATTAGCAGCAAAATCCAGACAATTCAAAGCCTTGAAGAATTAGGGGCTGAAGTTTTAGTGATGCAAGCTGATGTTGCCAACTACGAACAAATGCAAGCAGTAGTTAATCAAACCTGTCAGCGATTTGGGAAAATTCATGGTGTCATTCATGCTGCGGGAGTTCCTGGGGCGGGCTTAATTCAATTAAAAAGTCCAGAAATGGCAGAAAAAGTTTTTCTACCAAAGATAAAAGGGACACTTGTATTAGATAATGTTTTACAGGACATTAATTTAGATTTCTTTGTTTTATTTTCTTCAATTACTTCGATTTGTGGTGGTTTAGGGCAAATAGATTATTGTGCTGCGAATGCATTTCTTGATGCTTTTGCCCAAGCTAATTTTTACAATCGTGGTAAATTTACTGTTGCAATTAATTGGGATACGTGGGAAGCAAATAACTGGCAAGATTCACTCCTAGCATTTGCTCCAGATATTCAAGCTTGGTTTCAGCAAATGCGTACCCAATATGGTATAAAATCTTTAGAGGGAGTCAAGGCTTTTGAAAAAGTTCTCTCTTGGCAATTACCACAAGTCATTGTCGCGACACGCAGCATTCAAGATGTTATTGCTCAGTACAATGGTTTTAGGCTATCAAGTGTATTAGAGCAATTAGATAATTCCAGTAAAATTACCTCAACACAACACAATCAACATAAGGTTGCGCCACGGAATTCTATTGAAGCTAAAATTGCAAAACTTTATCAAGAAACATTGGGAATTGATAAAGTAGGAATTCATGATGATTTCTTTGATTTAGGTGGTAATTCATTAATAGGGACTCAACTTGTTTTTCAGTTGCAGCAAGAGTTTCAAACTAACATCTCTATTAAACTCCTATTTACTGCTCCTTCTGTAGCAGAACTAGCCTTAGCAATTGAAGATCAAATGATTGAAGATTTAAATCAACTAACTGATGAAGAAGCTGCGGCAATTTTATCAAGTATTTAATCAGAATTTTACTAAATAAGTCGATCAAGTATTAAGTGATGACTGGCGGTAATCGAGTATGGATAGTAATGAAACAGAATTACAACGGCGATCGCAGCTTTCTCCTGTCAAACAGGCTTTGCTGAAAAAACGCTTACAAAACGAAACTCATTCAAATTCACAACTCAATCAAATTCCTCGACGCCCACAAAATTGTGCGATTCCGCTATCTTATGCTCAAGAACGGTTATGGTTAGCTGAAGGGTTATCTGGTGCTGCTATATACAATATGTTTAGTAGCATTCTAATTAAAGGAAAACTTGATATCTCTGCATTAGAACGCAGTATTCAAGAAATCGTTCAACGCCACGAAATCTTAAGGACATCATTCTCAGATGTAGAAGGGAAACCAATTCAGGTCATTGGTTCTACGTCGTTGACATTACCGCTAGTTGATTTGCGACATCTAGCAATTGACAAGCAGCAACAAGAAGTTCAACGCTTAACGATATCTGAACAAACGCAAGCTTTTGACTTAGCAAAAGATCCACTATTACGAGTTCAGCTACTTCATTTAAGTGAAGCAGAATACTTGATGCTATTGACTATTCATCATATTGTTGCTGATGCTTGGTCGCGGGGAATTTTCTTGCAAGAATTAGCAACGCTTTATACCGCCTTCAGCCAAGGAAAATCTTCTCCTTTATTGGAATTACCCATTCAATACGCAGATTATGCAATTTGGCAACGACAGCAACTTCAGGGTGAATTACTAGAAACGCAACTGGCTTATTGGCAAGAGAAATTACAGGGTGAATTACCAATTCTGAATTTACCAACCGATTGCCCTCGACCGCGATCGCAGTCATACAAAGGTGCAAGTTTATCCTTTACATTACCTCAAACACTCGCGAATTCACTGCAAGCTTTGAGCCATCAAGAGAGTGTGACCTTATTTGTCACATTGTTAGCTGCATTCAAGGTGCTATTACATCGCTATACCGGACAGGATGATATTTTAGTTGGTTCTCCGTTTGCTAACCGTAATCGCCCAGAAATAGAAAAATTGATTGGATTTTTCGTTAATACTTTGGTATTGCGTAGCGACTTATCGGGTAACGTGAGTTTTCGAGAATTAGTAAGTCGAGTCCGCGAGGTGGTATTAGGTGCGATCGCCCATCAAGATTTGCCATTTGAAAAGCTATTGGAATCGTTATCGCAGCGTCATCCTAGTAGTAATCCTCCGTTTCAAGTGATGTTCTCGTTGCAAAATCTACCAGATGTCACGCTGGAATTACCAGGAGTTACGTTACGTTTTCCTGAAGTGGAAAATCAAACAGCGTTTTTTGATTTGGTTTTGTCGATAACACAAACCAAGCAAGGATTAACTGGTGTGATGGAATACAACACCGATTTATTCAATCGAGATGCGATCGCGCGGATGCTAGGGCATTATCAGGTATTACTCGCAGGTATCATTGCCAACCCAGACCAGGCAATATCCAAGTTACCATTACTTACCGCGAAAGAACAGGCAACTTTAGCAACATGGCAACAAATTGAGTGTCATTATCCTTCAGATAAGTGCTTGCATCAGTTATTTGAAGCCCAAGTGGAGCAAACACCAAATGCTGTAGCCATCGTATTTGAAAATGAGCAACTAACATACCGCGAACTCAATCAAAAAGCAAATCAACTCGCGCATCATCTCCATAGCTTGGGAATTAAAACTCAAGCCAAAGTTGGGCTATGCGTCGAACGTTCGATCGAAATGGTTGTAGGGATATTAGGAATTCTCAAAGCAGGTGCAGCTTACGTACCCATCGATCCAAATTACCCACAGCAGAGGTTGGAGTTTATCTTAGCAGATGCACAAGTAGAATTACTTCTGACGCAGAGTCAATTCAATATTGAATATCCCACGCAATTAGCATTAGACACATTTTTTAGCAATACCCAATCAGTTGAAAATCTTAACTTAGAAATTACTCCAGATAACATTGCCTACGTCATTTATACTTCGGGTTCTACAGGGACACCCAAAGGAGTTTTGTGTACACACTACAATGTCGTTCGTCTGTTTCAAGCGACGCAAGCGTGGTTCAACTTTAATTCTCACGATGTCTGGACGCTGTTTCACTCGATCGCCTTTGACTTTTCAGTTTGGGAATTATGGGGCGCATTACTTCACGGTGGAAAACTCGCGATCGTTCCTTATTGGGTGAGTCGTTCTCCAGAAGAATTTTATGCGATGTTATCGCAACAAAAGGTGACAGTTCTCAACCAAACACCTTCAGCATTTCGTCAGTTAATGCGAGTCGATGCTGAACGCGATCGCCACGATTTAAACTTGCGTTTCGTGATTTTTGGCGGCGAAGCGTTGGAAATCCAAAGTTTGCAGCCTTGGTTAGAAAAACATGGGCGATCGCCGCAGTTGATCAATATGTATGGAATTACCGAAACAACCGTCCATGTCACCTATCGTCCGATCACCATCGCCGATATCTCCAATCATTGTGGCAATATTATTGGTCGCCCCATCCCAGATTTGCAAGTTTATCTATTAGATCAAAATCAACAACCCGTACCCATCGGGATTCCAGGTGAAATCTATGTTGGAGGTGCAGGTGTCGCATCAGGTTATCTCAACCGTACTGAAACCAACTCAAAGTTTATTCCTCATCTCTTTAACAATAACTCCTCAGCGCGTCTTTATCGAACAGGCGATCTAGCGCGTTACTTAGCAAACGGTGAGATGGAATACTTAGGGCGCATTGACAATCAAGTGAAAATTCGCGGTTTCCGTATTGAAATCGGCGAAATCGAAGCAACATTAGCTACTCATCCTGAAGTTGCTGAAGTTGTTGTACTCGTCAGAGAACTTGAAGATAAGCAGATTATTGCCTACGTTGTACCACAGCAAAAACACAGCGAACTGACAACGAATCTGCGTCAATTCCTACAACAAAAACTACCCGATTACATGTTGCCATCTGCCTTCGTCATCTTAGATACTTTACCACTCACATCAAACGGTAAAGTAGACAGACAAGCATTACCCGCACCAGACCATAATAGATTCGATATAGCAACATCCTTAGTTGCACCACGAACACCAATAGAAAAAGCACTAGCAGAAATTTGGTCAGAATTACTTCATATTGAATTTATCGGCATTCACGAGAATTTCTTTGAAATAGGCGGACACTCACTTTTAGCAACACAACTTCTGTCCCGCATTCGCCAACAATTCCAAGTAGATTTACCTTTAAAAATCATTTTTACCGTAGGTTTTACAATCGCAGAATTAGCAAAAATCATCCGAGAATACCAACTTCAACAAGTAGAAACTGACGATATTGTTGCCCTCCTGCAAGAAATAAACGCACTCTCAGATCAAGAAGTGCTAATGACACTCAATCAATTGCAGTGACTTTTAATAGATTTTCCTCTCAATAAAAA
The DNA here is from genome assembly GCF_002749975.1 of Gloeocapsopsis sp. IPPAS B-1203. NCBI lineage: Bacteria > Bacillati > Cyanobacteriota > Cyanophyceae > Chroococcidiopsidales > Chroococcidiopsidaceae > Gloeocapsopsis > Gloeocapsopsis sp. IPPAS B-1203. Next base: position 65,115 of record NZ_PEIG01000004.1, read on the forward strand.
CCTCCTCACCATTTAAAGCAGATTGCTATAGCAGCAAAGATTATGGCAAACATCTTACTCACAACACACTGGTCAAACGGAGAAGTCTACCCATTTATCAAAATAGGTAAGGAACTAAAATCGCGAGGACATAAAGTCACCGTCATCACCAACTGCTACTTTGAAAAAGCAGTACAACAGGCAGAGTTAAACTTTCTAGCACTAGACACTCCCGCAGAATTTGAGCAGTTAATAGCAGAGGGATATTTATTTAATACTCCGCAAGGATTCTTAAAAATTTATCAACAGTATGTTTTGCCAAAAGTAGCTGCAGAATATCAATTAATAGCTAAACTTTATTCTCCCAAAGAAACTGTTTTAGTTGCCCGTTCCACACCAGGAATTGCCGCGCGAATCGCTGCCGAAAAACTAGAAATACCACTCGTAGCGGTGATGTCTTCTCCGAGTCATGTATCAACTCAGTCGCTAGCTGAAGAAATGATCGGTTCAATTCTGGGTGATGAAATTAATCAAATCAGAACAAAAATTGGTTTACCTGTAGTAGATAATTGGTCAACATGGCTAAGAAATACACCGAGTCAAACAATCGGACTTTGGGCAGACTGGTTTTGTGATGCAATTACAGAATCATCGGGAGTCTTGCAGACAGGTTTTATCTGGGATAATGAACCCACAATCAGCCCTATTCCTGCGGATGTTCAAGATTTTTTGCAACAGGAATCACCAATTTTAATTACAGGTGGAACAACAGCACTAGCTGGAGAGAATTTTTTTGCAGTGAGTGCCGCAGCTTGTAAATTACTAGATTGTCCAGGGTTATTAGTAACTCGTCATCAAAAATTGGTTCCTAGTAAACTTCCCGATCGCGTGAAGTGGACAAAATATCTACCATCACTGGCTAGCTGTATGCCTTATACGAGCGCAATTATTCATCATGGTGGTTTAGTCACAAGCGGTCAAGGTTTAGCTGCAGGGATACCTCAATTAGTTTTAGGTGGTGGTGCCGATCAACTTTACACTGGTTCTTGCCTCAAAAATTTAGGTGTTGGCAAATATCTAGCTACTTTACAATGGCAACCTGAAGTTGTTGCGCAAAGTCTGCGTGAATTAATCAATTCAGATTTAGTGCGCGATCGCTGTCGGGTATTCGCAGCTAAATTTATTAATACAAATCCAGTTGCAACGACTTGTGATGTCATCGAAACGCAGATCCGGCGAAATACATCATTCCAACGTATTTTAGTCAAGGAAGGATTGGAATCTCAGGCGATCGCAACGAACACAAAACCCCAGAAATCAACTCACAGCCAACTTCTTGCGCTAGCAGAAAAACTATCTCCCGAAAAACTGGCACTGCTAGAACTAAAGTTGATGCAAAAGGAAAGAAATTCAAAAACGATTCCTGCTATTCCCCGCCAACCCGAACTCAATTATTTTCCCCTCTCGTTTGCGCAACAACGCCTGTGGTTTCTCGATCAATTAGAACCAGGCAACCCTACATATAACATCTCCGGTGCAGTTCAACTCACGGGAATGCTAAACATTACAGCGCTAGAACAATCATTTCAGGCTTTAGTGCAACGCCACGAAGCGTTAAGAACGACTTTTGCGATCGTACAAGAACAACCCATGCAGGCGATCGCTGCAAGTTTGCCGTTCGCAATACCAATAGTAAATCTACAAGAACTTCCACCAAGCCAACAGCAACAACAAATTCAATCTCTCATTGCTGAAGAACAAATTCGTCCTTTTGACCTCAACCAAGGTTCATTACTACGAGTTACGTTGCTACGGCTGAATCCAGAAAACCACGTGATGATGTTTTCCATGCATCACATTATCTCTGATGGCTGGTCGATGGGAATCTTGATTCGAGAAATTGCTCAATTTTATGACGCGTTTTCTACAGGGAAGTCTCCCAAGCTTCCCCCATTACCGATTCAGTATGCAGACTTTGCAGTTTGGCAGCGTCAATTGTTGCAAACAGAAGTCCTAAAAACCCAGATGAACTATTGGAAGCGGCAATTAGCGGGCGATCTTCCTGTACTCAATTTAAGCAGCGGGCGGGAGCGATCGCAAGTGACGAGTTGCCAAGGTGCGACTTATACATTTGCATTACCTGCAGATTTATCGCAAAAACTCCAAGCGCTTTCTCATCAAGCAGGTGTCACCCTGTTTATGACTTTGCTAGCAGCTTTTAAAACTCTTTTGCACCGTTATACAAACCAAGTAGATATTATTGTTGGTACTGATGTTGCTAACCGTAACCGTGCAGAAATTGAAGGGTTAATTGGCTTTTTTATTAACCTATTAGTCTTGCGAACCGATTTATCAGGAAATCCAACTTTTCGCGAACTTTTAGAACGAGTACGCGAGGTAGCTTTAGCAGCATACACTCATCAAGATCTCCCTTTTGCCAAATTAGTAGAAGAACTACAACCAGAACGTCATTCACACCCAACTCCGCTATTTCAAATTTTATTTGTTATGCAAAATATCCCTATAGCAGAGCAGTCACTATTGGGATTGAGTATTAAACAATTAGAAGTCGATATTAATACAACGAAATTTGATTTAGCATTATTTATGAGTGAAACCGAGCAAGGCTTAGTAGGTAACTGGAACTATAATACTGAGTTATTTAATGCTAGTGCGATCGCTCAGATAACAAGTCATTTTCAAGTTTTGCTGAATAGCATCGTTATCCAACCTGATGCGCGAATTAGTAGTTTAGAAATTTATACAGAAACAGAAATAAAGCAGCAAGCTATGCAACAAAGCGATCGTAAAGCTTTCAAACGAGAAAAGTTTATGAAGGTTGCGCCTAAAGCCGTTAATCTCTCAACACAATTAGTTAAAATAGATTATCTCCAGCCAGGGCAAACATTACCTGTAGTCATTACTCCTGCTAATGATGGAATTAATTTAATCGACTGGACTAAAAATAACAGTAATTTCATCGAGAAAGAATTACTCAAACACGGCGCAATTCTGTTTAGAGGTTTTCTAAAATCTGTCCCTGAATTTGAAAGCTTTGCACAAACCATTTGTCCAAATTTGTTTGGCGAATATGGCGATTTACCACGCGAGGGGGTTAGCGGTAAAGTTTACACTTCGACTCCTTATCCACCAGATAAAGCAATTTTATTCCATAACGAAAGTTCTCATCTACATCGCTTTCCTTTAAAAATTTGGTTTTTCTGCGTTCAACCAGCAGCACAGGGAGGGGAAACACCGCTTGTAGATTGTCGCCAAGTGTATCAACTACTCGATTCTAAAACTAAAGAAAAGTTTGCTGATAAAAAGTTATTGTACGTTCGTAATTATATAGATGGTTTAGATGTTACCTGGCAAGATTTTTTTCATACTACAGAAAAAGCAAAAGTTGAGGATTTTTGTCGTCAATCAGCTACTAACTTTGAATGGCTTACCAATGATAATTTGAAAACTTCAAAAGTATGTCATGCCATAGCACAACACCCAAGAACTCATGAAGCTGTCTTTTTTAACCAAATCCAGTTGCATCATATTGCCTGTTTAGAGCCAGCAGTGCGCGAATCTTTATTCTCTTTGTTTGGCAAAAACAAGTTACCCCGCAATGTCTACTACGGTGACGGTTCGCCAATTGAAGACACAGTAATCGAAGAAATTTTAGCTGTTTATTTGCAAGCAACAATTAGTTTTCCGTGGCAAAAAGGCGATGTTTTAATGTTAGATAATATGCTGGTTGCTCATGGACGAAATCCTTATGTTGAACCACGCAAGATTGTGGTAGCAATGGGTGAAATGGTTAACAGCGAAGATATTATTAAGTAAAAATCGAGAAGTAGAATGCAATCAAATACTATTCAAGGGTTTCGGCTTTCTCCTCAACAGAAACGTCTTTGGTCATTACAAATAAATAGTCCAGTTTATAAGACACAGTGTGCAGTTATTATTGAAGGCAACCTTGATGTTGACTTGTTAAAAAAATCTGTGCAACAAATTGTTGATAAACATGAGATCTTGCGCACTAAGTTTCACTGCTTAGCGGGTATGAAAATGCCGATAATGGTTGTAGAAAACTACAGCTTTCCTACATGGCAAGAGCTAAATTGGACAGATTATAGCCCGCAGGAGCAATCAGCAAAGCTTGATTTACTTTTTGACGAGCTAATTTATCAAAATATTAATTGGAATATTGGCAAATATTTTAATATTTATCTAATTCTGCTTACTCCAGAGAAGTATATTTTAATTATTAGTTTACCTGCAATTTATGCAGATACTTGTTCTGTTGCTAACCTATTACAAGAAGTTAGTAGTTTTTATCAAAATTGCCTAAGAAATCATCATGTTAATTATCAAGAAAAAGCTGTTCAATATGTTCATTTTGCTGAGTGGCAAAATCAATTACTCGAAGAATCAGACGCAGAAGCAGGTCAAAACTATTGGAGACAGGTTTCATCTTTATCCTCAAATACCTTATTATCCTTTGAAGCTAAAAACTATCAATATACATTTTCACCAGCATCTTTAAGATTGACGCTCGCTCCTAATATTACAAATAAATATGCAACATCCACCGAAATATTTTTACTCACCTGTTGGCAAATATTGCTATGGCGATTGACAAAGCAACCAAATATTATGATTGGGATGGTAGCTCGTGGTAGAGAATATGAAGAATTACATAATACTTTAGGTTTATTTGCAAAAACGCTACCAATTCGTTGTCAATTAACTGCTGATTTATCTTTTAAAGATGTGTTGCAACTAGTTGAAAAACAAGTAGCTGACGCGGAAGAGTGGCAAGATTATTTTGTTGATGAGTGTTTGGGAGAAGATAGCGATTGCATTGCGTTTCCGTTTGGTTTTGAATTTTCGCAATTTTCCATTTTAAGTAGTGGTTCAGTTAGTTTTGCAATTGATCGACAATATACTTGTATCGAACCATTTAAAATAAAATTATCCTGCATCGAAAGTCATAATTTATGCATTGACTTCAGCTATAACCAAGAATTATTTACGTTAGAAAGTATTCAACAAATAGCAGAACAATTTCAAACTTTAGTTGCTAGTGCTGCTCAAAATCCAGAAATTCCTATTGGTAAGCTAGAAATATTAAGCCCTAGCGATCGCCAAAAATTATTAGTAGATTTTAACAATACTCAAAGAGATTTCCCTCTGAATCGATGCATTCACCAAATTTTTGAAGAACAAGCTGCAAATCACCCAGAAAAAATTGCTGTTGTTTTTGAAGATAAACAATTAACTTATGCTGAATTAAACTCTAAAGCCAACCAAATCGCGCATTATTTACTCTCTTTAGAAGTCGATTCAGAACAAATTGTCGGAATTTACCTGGAACGTTCTCTAGAAACAATTATCGCTATTCTGGGTATCCTCAAGGCTGGTGCTGCATATCTTGTTCTTGATGTCAACCTACCAGCAGAAGCAATAGCAATGCGATTGCGCGCAGCGCAGCGCCAAAGGCGATCGCACATTGCTGAAGTAGCATTAGTTTTAACTCAAGAGTCTTTGGTGACAAAATTACCAAATAACGTAACGCATATATGTATTGATAAAGACATTACCCAACAAAGTCAAGAAAATCCCTGCACTCAGGTTAGTAGCAATAATTTGGTATATGTTGTCTTTACCTCTGGTTCCACGGGTACGCCCAAAGGAGTTGCCATTGAGCATCGACAACTGCTCAATTATGTCTGCGGTATTTTAGAGCGATTATCTTTACCCGCAGGTGCTAGCTTTGCGACTGTTTCCACTTTCGCAGCAGATTTAGGCAACACCGCAGTTTTTTCAGCACTTTGTAGCGGCGGCTGTTTGCATATAGTTGCACAACACCGCACTACTGACAGCAAATTACTTGCAGACTACTTTCAGCGTCATCCCGTAGATTGTTTAAAAATAGTTCCTTCGCATTTAGCTGTGTTGTTAGGGGATGATGCTAAATCAATATTGCCATTGCAAAGATTAATTTTAGGTGGTGAAGCAGCGAGTTGGAGTTTGATTGAGCAAATCCGACAATTATCACCACACTGCCATATCATTAATCATTATGGTCCCACGGAAACCACCGTCGGGGTAATGACGTATGCAATCAGCAACGAGCAAACAATTTATACCACGGAAACAGTTCCGCTTGGTCGTCCCTTACCAAATATTCAAGCCTATGTCTTAGACGAGCAGTTGCAGCTACTACCGATTGGCGTGCCAGGAGAATTATATATTGGTGGCGCTGGGTTAGGACGGGGCTATCTCAATTCACTAGAATTAACAAAAGAAAAATTTATTACACATTCCTTTGGTAATTCTCCGCAAAGGCTGTATCGTACTGGCGATTTAGTTCGTTATCTGCCTGATGGTAATCTAGAGTTTTTAGGACGCGTTGACAATCAGGTAAAAGTACGCGGTTTTCGCATTGAACTTGAGGAAATTGAAGTTGTTCTTAGCCAACACCACCAAATACAACAAGCCGTCGTTGCACTCCAGGAAGACAAGCCAGGAGATAAACGCTTAATTGCTTACTTAGTCACCAAGCCAAATCAACAACTCAGTATTGATGAACTGCGGCAGTTTTTACAACAGAAATTGCCTGACTATATGCTGCCTTCGGGTTTTGTGTTGCTTAAAAAGCTACCTCTCACCGCAAATGGCAAAGTCAACCGTCAAGCACTACCCGCGCCAGAACGACAAGAAGCAGTGGCAATCGCTCCTCCTAGAACTCCGGTTGAAGAAGTACTGACTGGAATCTGGGCTGAAATCCTCGGTGTCAAGCTAGGGATTTATGATAACTTCTTTACATTAGGCGGTCATTCGCTATTAGCAACTCAGGTTATTTCCCGCTTACGCAAAGTTTTTGAGGTCGATTTACCATTACGCCAGTTGTTTGAAACGCCTACAGTTGCAGAGATTGCTACCCATATAGAAACAGCAATGCGGACGGGGGTAACACCAGATACATCACCACTGGTACGAGATCCCCAATTACCCCTCTCCTTTGCCCAGCAACGCTTATGGTTTTTAGATCAATTCAATCCTCAGAGTCCTTTTTATAGCCTACCTCGTACGGTTCGTCTGACTGGAAACTTAAATGTCGATGCATTCCACGCCAGTATCAACGAGATCGTGCGCCGTCATGAAGCTTTGCGGACAAACTTTATCAGCGTTGACGGAGAACCAGTACAGCAGATTGCTGCCTCAATGCACGTACCTTTACCTATTATCGATTTGCGCGAGTTTCCAGAATCGATACGAGAAGAGAAAGCCAAGCAACTGGCACTTACCGAAGCTCAAAAAGGATTTGACTTGAGTGCAGAGCCTCTACTGCGAGTGACTTTATTACGCATGGCAGAGGACGAACAGATTTTACTGTTTGCCATGCACCATATCATTTCAGATGGATGGTCAATTGGGATATTAATTAACGAACTCACAACTCTATATCAAGCCTTCAGTGCAGGTAAACCTTCGCCATTACCTGAACTCTCCATTCAATATGCAGATTTTGCCACTTGGCAACACCGCTGGCTGCAAAGTGAGATTGAGCCGCAACTCAATTATTGGCAGCAACAACTCGCAGATATCACACCCCTACAACTGCCTACCGATTTACCCCGCCCAGCAATCCAAAGCTTTCAGGGTGCAACCACAACTGTTTCACTATCACCCTCACTCACTAGCGCACTCCAAGCCCTCAGCCGTCGTCAAGGCGTGACGCTCTTCATGACATTACTCGCGGCGTTCCAGACGTTGCTATATCGTTACAGCGGGCAAAGTGATATTGCTGTTGGTTCGCCCATTGCGAATCGTAACCGCGTGGAAATTGAGCCATTAATCGGCTTTTTTGCGAACACCTTAGTTTTAAGAAGCAACATTGTTGGGACTCTCAGCTTTACAGATTTGCTGCAACAAGTGCGACAAATGTCGTTAGCAGCGTACACGCATCAAGATTTACCATTCGAGTACTTAGTCGCGCAACTGCAACCCGATCGCAGCCTTGATCGCAACCCATTATTTCAGGTGATGTTTGCCTTGCAAAATGCGGCGGTGGAACTGAAGTTACCAGATCTGAGTTTGAGCGTGCTTGAATGCGATCGCACTTCCGCAATTTTTGATTTAAGTCTATCGCTGCAAGAAAGCAGTTCGGGATTATTGGGCAGTTTAGAATACAACACCGACTTATTCCACGCTGAGACAATTGCGCGGATGGTGGAACACTTTGAGATATTGCTAGAAAGCATTGTGGCAAATCCGCAGCAAGCAATTAAAAGTTTACCCCTGCTGAGTCAAGCTGAACAACACCAATTACTCATCGAGTGGAACAACACGCACGTAGATTATCCCCTCAATAAGTGTATTCACGAATGCTTTGAGGCACAAGTAGAACAAACACCCGATGCTTTAGCTGTCGTTTGCGGTGACAAATATCTTAGCTATCGCGAACTCGATCGCCAAGCTAATTGTTTAGCGCAGTATTTACAAACATTAGGTGTTAAACCAGAATTAGTTGGTCTTTGCGTTGAGCGTTCCTTAGATATGGTTGTGGGGATGATGGCAATCCTCAAAGCAGGTGGCGCTTATGTTCCCTTAGATCCCGCTTATCCCCAGGAACGTCTAGCCTATATTTTAGAAGATGCAAAGCTGACGGTTATACTAACTCAGACGCACTTACGCTCAAAACTACCTCCGCATCAAGCACAGATAATATGTCTGGATAGTGATGAGATAAATTATCAGGCTGACATAGAGTATTCTAGCGATCGCGTTAACGCTGAAAATCTAGCTTATGTTATCTACACTTCTGGCTCTACAGGAAAGCCCAAGGGAGTTTTAGTTAGTCATCGCGCTTTAGTCAACCATAGCTTTGCAGTCGCCCAAGCATACCAACTGCAACCGCAGGATCGAGTTTTACAATTTGCTTCAATCAGTTTTGATGTTGCCGCCGAAGAAATTTTCGCATCTTGGTTGAGTGGTGCAACTGTCGTTATTTGCACCGAACAAAGATCGAGTTTTGCCAATTTCCAACAATTCTTATCTCAAGAAAAACTCTCCGTCCTCAATTTACCAACAGCTTATTGGCACGAGTGGGTATCCTATCTGCAATTTACGAATACTTCCTTACCTTCCACAGTGCGCTTAGTCGTTGTTGGAACCGAACAAGCATCATCAGAAAAACTGGCACTTTGGCAAAAAATTACGCAAAATGTCCGGTGGTTAAATGCTTACGGACCAACCGAAGCTACAATTGACGTAACGGTCTACGAAGCTAATACCTATACAGATCATCACGCCTACGTACCGATTGGTCGTCCAATTGCCAATACCCAAATCTATATCCTTGACCAACACCTCAATCTTACACCTGTAGGAATTCCTGGCGAACTATACATCGGTGGTGCTTGTTTAGCAAGAGGTTATCTCAATCAACCAGAACTAACCGTTGAGAAATTTATTCCTAATCCTTTTAGTTGCGAACCAGATGCTTGTTTGTACAAAACTGGTGATGTTGCTCGTTACTTACCAAGTGGCGATATTGAACTCATCGGACGCATTGACGATCAAGTAAAAATTCGTGGTTTCCGCATTGAATTAGGAGAGATTCAGGCTGTCTTGCAACAGCATCCCGATGTATCGGTAGCAGTTATTCAGCCCCAAGCAGATATTGCGGATGGCAAGCGCTTAGTTGCCTACATCGTACCAAGCCGAGATATCGATACTGCTGAGTTACGTCGTTATCTGCAACAAAAATTACCCGACTACATGGTTCCGTGGGCATTTGTACTATTAGACAGTCTACCACTGACACCCAACGGTAAATTAGACCTTCAAGCACTGCCAGCACCACAGATAGAACGTAGCTCAACTCTACCCAAAACTGCTACTGAGGAAGTTGTCGCAGATATTTGGAAACAAGTTCTCAATCTCGAACAGGTGGGAATTCAAGACAACTTTTTTGAGTTAGGCGGACATTCATTACTCGCGACACAAGTCACTTCCCGCCTGAGTAGAATTTTTCAAATCGAATTTCCTATCCGTTGCTTGTTTGAGGCTCCTACTATTGAGGGTTTGGTAGAAACATTAGCAAAACTTGGTAATGGGCAAGATATTGAAAAAATTGCTCAAACGCTCAAAGCCCAACCGCAACAAATAGAGACAGCAACACAGATCATTCCCAAAAGAGACACTGATTCTTGTCCACTTTCGTTTGCTCAAGCGCGGCTCTGGTTCCTTAATCAACTAGGGACAGATAGTGCTTACAACATCTTTGAAGCAGTATGTCTCAAGGGTTGGCTCGATATTGAGATCCTACAACAGAGCTTCAATGAAATTCTTCGCCGTCACGAAGTTTTAAGGACAAGCTTTGCACTTGATAACGGTCAACCTGTACAGATCATTGCTCCTAGTCTAGGCTTAACGATTTCAGTTGTAGATCTGCAGCATTTACCCAAAAGCGAAAAAGCAGCAGAAGTTGAGCGTCTTACAAAAGCAGAAGCTCAATGCCCCTTTAATTTGGCTCAAGCCCCATTGTTGCGAGTCACCTTACTTAAATTGGCTGAAGCCGAGCATATGGTGTTATTGACTATGCACCATATCATTGCGGATGGATGGTCGATTGGGATATTGATCGACGAACTAACAACGCTGTATCAAGCCTTCAGTGCAGGTAAACCTTCGCCATTACCCGAATTAACAATTCAGTATGCTGATTTTGCCACTTGGCAACACCGCTGGCTTGAAAGTGAAATTGAGCCGCAATTGCATTATTGGCAGCAACAACTCGCAGACATCACACCCTTACAACTTCCTACGGACTTACCGCGCCCAGCAGTCCAAACCTTTCGCGGTGCAACCAAGACTATATCACTCTCACCCGAACTCACTAGCGCACTCCAAGCCCTCAGTCGTCGTCAAGGCGTGACTTTATTCATGACATTACTCGCCGCGTTCCAGACGTTGCTATATCGCTACAGCGGGCAAAGTGATATTGCTGTCGGTTCGCCCATTGCAAATCGTAACCGCGTGGAAATTGAGTCATTAATCGGCTTTTTTGTCAATACCCTGGTTTTGCGCAGCCATCTGACAGGCAACCAAAGCTTTCAAGATTTGCTGCAACAAGTGCGAAAAATGACGTTGGCGGCGTATACGCATCAGGATTTACCGTTCGAGTACTTAGTCGCGCAACTGCAACCCGATCGCAGCCTCGATCGCAACCCGCTGTTTCAGGTGATGTTCGCCTTGCAAAATGCGGCGGTAGAACTGAAGTTACCAGATCTGAGTGTGAGTGTACTCGAATGCGATCGCACTTCCGCAATCTTCGATTTAAGTCTATCACTACAAGAAACTGATTCCGGACTACGGGGAGGTTTGCAGTACAACACCGACTTATTCCACGCTGACACAATCGTGCGGATGGTAGAACACTTTGAGATATTGCTAGAAAGCATTGTGGCAAATCCGCAGCAAGAGATTAAAAGTTTACCCCTGCTGAGTCAAGCCGAACAACACCGATTACTCGTCGAGTGGAACGATACAAAAATCGATGATCAACAAAACTCTTGTATTCACGAGTTATTTGCCGCACAAGTAGAAAAAACACCCAATGCAGTAGCAGTTATCTTTGAGAATCAACAATTAACCTACCGAGAACTCAACGAACGTGCCAATCAACTCGCGCGTTACTTGCAAAAACTGGGAGTCAAACCAGAGGTTTTAGTTGGCGTCTGTCTAGAACGTTCCTTAGAAATGGCGATCGCCCTCTTAGGTATCTTGAAAGCTGGTGGTGCTTATGTACCTCTAGACCCTGACTATCCACCAGAACGCCTAGCTTTTCTGCTAGCAGATTCACAAACACCAGTGTTATTAACTCAACAACAACTGCTGACCAGATTTCCCGAACATCATTGTCTTTGTCTAGATAGTGATTGGCAGGCGATCGCACAAGAAAGCTTAGAAAATCCTGTTGCGAGCGTCAGCCTCGATAATTTAGCGTATACGATTTATACCTCTGGCTCCACAGGCAAGCCCAAAGGAGCAATGAACACGCACAAGGGTATCAGTAATCGTTTGCTGTGGATGCAAGCTGCATTGCAATTAACACCCAGCGATCGAGTTTTACAAAAGACTTCTTTCAGTTTTGATGTTTCTGTTTGGGAATTTTTCTTGCCTTTATTAACCGGAGCAAGTCTTGTTTTAGCAAAACCTGGCGGTCATCGCGATAGTGTTTATCTAGCCGAGTTAATTGCCCAGCAGCAAATTACAACACTTCACTTTGTTCCCTCAATGTTGCAAGTGTTTCTGCAATCAGGATTAGAATGCCATAGCTTGAAACACGCGATCTGTAGTGGTGAGGCGCTTGACTATGAACTGCAAGAAAAATTCTTTGAGCATTGCAATGCAAAACTATATAACCTTTATGGTCCTACTGAAGCATCAATTGATGTTACCTGGTGGCTTTGCCAACCAGATCAAATGCGGATTGTTCCTATCGGTTCTCCCATTGCAAATACGCATATCTATATAGTCGATCGCTACTTGCAACCTGTTCCGATTGGCGTTTCTGGTGAGTTACACATTGGTGGTGTGGGATTAGCCAGGGGTTATTGGCAACGACCCGATTTAACCGCCGAGAAGTTTATTCCCAACCCTTTCAGCACCGAACCTGGTGACTACTTGTACAAGACTGGAGATTTGGCTCGCTATCTACCCGATGGCAATATTGAATACCTCGGACGAATTGACGATCAGGTAAAAATTCGTGGTTTTCGCATTGAATTAGGAGAAATTGCCGCGCAGTTAAACCAGCATCCGCAAGTGCAGCAGGCTGTTGCGATCGCTCGTCAAAGTGACATCGTTGCCTATCTAGCTTCCCAAACCCACGAGACGCTGACAAGTAAAGAATTGCGTCACTTTTTGCAGGAGAAGTTACCGCAATATATGCTACCTTCTGCGTTTGTCATTTTACCAGAATTCCCACTCACGCCCAATGGCAAACTCGATCGCAAAGTTTTACCCGCGCCAGAAGTTAGACGTTCGGACTTAGAAACCTATGTAGTGCCACAAACTGATTGGGAAAAAGCAATTGCCCAAGTGTGGAGAAAAGTTCTGAATCTTGAGCAAATTAGTATCGATGATAACTTCTTTGAATTGGGAGGTCATTCGTTACTTTTGGCGCAGGTTCATAGCCAATTGCGTGAAATGATTACAGTCGATTTTTCAATACTCGATATGTTTAGGTATCCCACAATTAGGTTGCTAGCAGAGTATTTAAATCAAACAAAAGTGCAAATCAGTGATATTTCAACTGAAAAAATAGCTGCTGGGAAAGCACAGCAAAGAAAACGCTTGCAAAAAATTAAAAATATTAATCCTAATAACGATCGCGGAGCTGCCAATCATGAATAATTCAACTACTCAATATAATGGCTCCGAAATTGCAATTATCGGCATGACGGGTCGCTTTCCAGGTGCTAAAAATGTTGATGAATTTTGGCACAATCTCCAAAATGGTGTCGAGTCAATTTCTTTTTTTAGCGACGCCGAATTACTCGCCGCAGGAGTAGAACCGGAATTCATTCGCGACCCCAATTTTGTCAAAGCACAAGCTATATTAAATGACGTTGAATTATTTGATGCTCATTTCTTTGGTTTTAACCCTAAAGAAGCAGAAATTACAGATCCACAACAGCGATTGTTTTTAGAATGTGCGTGGGAAGCGCTCGAAAATGCAGGCTACAACTCCGAGACATATCAAGGTGCAGTTGGGGTATATGCGGGTGTCAGCTTCAGCAGTTATTTGCTCAATGTTTATTTAAACCAAGATATCTTTAACTCAGTCGATCATCTGCAAATGGCGATCGCTAGCGACAAAGACTATCTCAGCACGCGTGTTTCTTACAAACTCAACCTCACTGGACCAAGTTATACCGTACAAACTGCTTGCTCGACTTCACTTGTGGCGGTGCATTTGGCGTGCCAAAGTTTACTGAATGGCGAATGCGATATGGCTTTGGCGGGAGGTGTATCTATCAGTGGTTCGCGAAAAAGTGGCTACATCTATAAACCCGCAGGGATCATGTCGCCCGATGGACACTGTCGCGCCTTTGATGCGCAAGCCCAGGGAACTGTCAGCGGGGAAGGTGTTGGTATTGTCGTTTTAAAGCGCTTAGAAGACGCCCTAGCTGATGGCGATACTATTCATGCTTTGATTAAAGGTTCTGCGATTAACAACGATGGAGCGCGTAAAGTCAGCTACACAGCGCCTCGAATTGACGGACAAGCTCAAGTCATTAAAACCGCGCAGGCTGTTGCCGAAGTCGCGCCCGATACCATTACCTATATAGAAGCTCATGGTACAGGGACATCGTTAGGCGATCCGATTGAAATTGCTGCGCTCAGCCAAGCCTTTGGTACGAGTAGCGACAAGAAAGGATTCTGTGCAATTGGTTCAGTTAAAACCAATATTGGACACTTAGATGCAGCCGCTGGGGTAGCGGGTTTAATCAAAACGGTGCTAGCGCTGAAACACAAACAAATACCTCCCAGCTTGCATTTTGAACAACCTAATCCGGAAATTGACTTTGTTAATAGTCCTTTTTACGTCAACACAACACTTGCTGAGTGGTTTAGCGATATTCCCCGTCGTGCTGGTGTAAGTTCGTTTGGTATTGGCGGGACAAATGCGCATCTCATTCTTGAAGAAGCCCCCGCTGTGGAAGTATCACACCCTTCACGTTCTTGGCATTTACTCGTTCTTTCTGCCAAAAGTGAGACAGCTTTAGAATCTGCGACAGCTAATTTAGCTACTTATCTCGTACAAAATCCCCATTTAAATATTGCCGATGTTGCTTACACGCTGCAAGTGGGACGACGCGATTTTGATTATCGGCGAATGTGTCTTTGCCAAAACCTTGCAGATGCCATCTCTGCACTAAATTCAGCATCACATTACCAAAAACCGTGTCATCGTTCCGTTGTATTTATGTTTTCTCCTCAAGGCGCACAGTATGCCGCAATGGGGCGAGAACTCTATCAAACTGAGCCGATATTCAAACAAGAAATTGATAGGTGTTGCACATCTCTCATGCCGCATCTAGGCATTGATTTACGCGATATCCTCTATACAAGTACCGCCTCAGAGCAACTAACGCAAACTGCAATTACTCAACCAGCATTATTCATCACCGAGTATGCTTTAGCAAAATTGTGGATGTCGTGGGGGATACATCCCGAAGCGATGATTGGTCATAGTATCGGGGAATACGTTGCTGCTGCGATCGCAGACGTTTTTAGCCTCGAAGATGCTCTAGCAGTGGTAGCACTGCGCGGACGCTTGATGCAAGAACTTCCTGGTGGGGCAATGCTCTCGGTACAACTACCAGCATCAGAAGTTAAACCATTATTAGGAAGCACATTATCGCTAGCGGGAATAAATGCACCTTGTTTATGCGTTGTTGCAGGTACAGTTGAGGCGATCGCAAGCTTAGAGCTTGAGTTGCAAGCCAAAGGTGTTGGTTGTCGGCGACTGCAAACATCCCATGCGTTTCATTCCTCAATGATGGAAGCGATCGTCGAAGTATTTGCAACTCAGTTACAAAAATTTCACTTAAATCCTCCCCAAATTCCCTTTATTTCTAACGTCAGCGGCACTTGGATCACACCTACACAAGCAACTGATCCCAACTACTGGGCTGCTCATTTGCGGCAACCTGTCTTATTCTCCCCAGGAATTAGTGAGTTACTGCAACAACCTGAAAGAATATTACTAGAGGTTGGGCCAGGGCGGACATTGTGTACTTTTGCCTTACAGCATCAACAGGATGGAATTGTTGCCCTATCTTCATTACGCCACCCTCAGGAGCAACATTCGGATGTCGCATTTTTATTAAATACTTTGGGGCATCTCTGGCAAGCAGGTATAAAAATTAACTGGTCAGGTTTTTATGCCGATCAGCAACGCCGTCATATTCCTTTGCCGACGTATTCTTTTGAACGCCAGCGTTTCTGGATTGAACCAACGCGGCAATTATCTGCAGGAATGACTGATATTTGGCAGTCTGTTATTATATCTGGTCATCAACAAGCGAATACAAGTCTTGCCGAAATTGATACGCAAACCTATCTTAAAAAGAAACAGTGTTTAGAACAGCTTTGTGTTGCCTACATTAACCTTACTTTCCAGCGGTTAGGAGCTTTTAGCAATCCGACACGCTACTCCGTAACCCAATTGCAGGAACGCTGTAGAATTATTCCTCGCTACGCGCAATTGTTGCATCGCTGGTTGGACGTATTAGTAGAACGCGCTCAACTCCAGCAAACGCAAGATGTATTTACTAACTTTGTCCCTTGTTCTACCGCAGATTTCAATGAACTTTTAGCTGAAGTCAACACTAAATGGGCAGTACCGCAAGTCCCAACCTCTATTCAGTTTTGTAGTGATTTAGCAGATGTGTTAACAGGGGATAAAGAACCTTTAAGTTTATACTTGAGCGCAACTGAAAACCAAAATCCAACTATTGAAAAGCCTACCAACACTTGCTTAAAATCTATTCTGTGTAGCTGTTTAGCAGCAGTTGTCAAGGCATTACCCGCAGACAAGCGTTTGAGAATCTTAGAAATTGGTGCGGGACATGGTATTGCAACAACAGAATTGCTCCCCATCTTGCCACCGAAAACAAACTATACCTTTACCGATGTGGGTGGGTGGTTCCTCCAAAAAGCGCAGCAAAAATTTAGTGCTTATCCCTTCGTTGACTATCGGTTATTAAATATCGAACAACCACCGACAACCCAAGGCTTTGCACCCCACAGCTTTGATGTCATTGTGGCGGTTAATGTGCTGCATGTGACTCAACACTTAAGCGAAACCTTAGATCATGTGCGTTCTTTGCTAGCCCCTGGAGGATTACTACTACTTTGGGAAATCACCGAACCTCAATTAGAGTTTGATATTACCGATGCGTTGTTAATGAATCCATTAGCAGACGCACAACGCAGTCGAGGAAATCCCTTTTTATCAACGCAACAGTGGCGAGAAATGCTATCTGCACATGGTTTTGCCAAAGTCGAGGCGTTTGATGAAACCGCAGTGTTTGCCGAACAGGTGTTAGTAGCTGAAGCATCACCGAATGGTTCCGCGAGTGCAGCGTTTACAGTGCCATTAGATGAGACAGAGGATAAAGCGGATATCAATAATTGGTTTTATCTCCCGACTTGGAAGCGTACTCCACCATTACCACCATTTACATCTTACGTGTCGCACAATTCACCTGAAACATGGTTAGTGTTTGTTGATGATTGTGGTTTAGGCGATAAACTCGTTCAAAATTTAACACAAGCTGGTCAAGAGGTCATTGCTGTCAAGGCTGGTTGCGAATTTAGTGATGTTAACCAAAACACTCAGCAGAAATACATCCTCAACCCTCAACAACGTTCAGATTACGATCGCCTTTTTCAAGAATTACGCAGATTGGGTAAAATTCCCAGCAAGGTTATACATTTATGGAGCGTTACGCCCGATCAACAGGATGAGTCAATAGCGGAATTAGGTTTTTACAGCTTATTGTTTTTAGCTCAAGCAATTGGCGAGCAAAACTTTAACAATGAAATTGAAATTGGCATTGTCTCAAATCATATCCAAGACGTAACAGGCTCGGAGGTGCTGTGTCCCGAAAAAGCCTTGATTCTAGGATTTTGTCGCGTCATGCCACTAGAATACCCTAATATTACGTGTCGCAGCATTGATATAGATTTACTCGCAGCCGATTGGCAAGAAAAACAACTGATCGACCATTTACTCACAGAATTAGTTGCCCAAACACCAGATCCCGCGATCGCTTATCGCGGACACCATCGCTGGTTGCAAACCTTTGAACCAATGCCCATAGATCCTGTAGAAGCACCTCGCTTACGACAAGGAGGAGTCTATTTAATTACAGGTGGTTTGGGTGGTATTGGTTTAGCGTTGGCTGAGTATCTCGCCCAAACTGTAAAAGCAAAATTAGTTTTGGTTGGGCGATCGCATTTTCCCCATCGCGAAGAGTGGGTATCAACTCACACTCAAGATCCTTTTAGTGAAAAAATCCGCAAACTGCAAGCAATCGAAGCGCTGGGTGCAGAGGTGATGATTCACAGTGCCGATGTTGCAGATTATCAACAAATGGCTGTCGTCGTGCAGCAAGCAAAACAAAAGTTTGGTGCAATTCATGGAATCATTCATGCTGCCGCAGTTCCTGGAGGAGGTATGATTCAACTCAAGACACCTGCGGATATTGCGCAAGCCTTTGCCCCAAAAGTACAAGGAACGCAAGTACTTAATGCTTTGTTCCAAGATACTCACCTCGACTTCTTCGTACTTTGTTCATCACTCAGTTCATTTACTGGCACTCCAGGAATGGTAGACTATACTGCTGAAAATGCCTTCCTCGATGCCTTTGCCCACTGCAACACAAACCAAAATCGCCCCACAATCTCAATTAACTGGGATAGATGGGATATCGGTATGGCGATCGCCGTAGAAGCACGACACAAACAGCTTACAGGTCAAAACTTAAGCCCAGCAATGAGTACAGCTGAAGGAATTGCAGCCTTTCGCCGGATTCTTGCCACAAGTCAAACTCCTCAAATTCTCGTTTACACCCAAAACATCCAAAACTTAACTCAGCCCAAAACCTCCAAACAGTCTTGGGATGCACAATTAGCATTACGTAATTCTCAACCGACTCACCCGCGTCCGCAACTATTAAATCCCTATGTTACCCCCACTAACGAAATTGAGCAGAACCTTGTTCAGATTTGGCAACAACTTTTAGGTATCAATCAAATTGGCATTCACGACAACTTCTTTGAATTAGGCGGAGATTCATTATTTGCTACCCAACTAATAGCCCAAATTTGTAAAAACTTCCAAATCGAATTGCCTTACAGAAGTTTCTTCAACGCCCCAACAATCGCACAATTATCTGCAGAAATTTTACAACAATTAACTCAACTCACCGACGAACAAGAACTCGCAAAAGCTTTAGCTGAAATTGAACAACTTTCAAACGACGAAGCCCAAGCAATGCTTGCTTTGCAAGAATAATTTGTAATATCTAAACTCCTTTTGCAGAGGAAGAATAGCTTTGCAATATGTCTTCTCTACACCTTTGCAAGTCAACCACTCTAGAATTCATATGAATGATATTTCAGCCCGAGTTGCTGCACTTTCTCCAGAAAAACGCAAGCTACTCTTACAGAGTTTAAATAATAAAAAAGCTAGTGTTTCACCTCAAATCATCAAAACGCATCGAGAAACAAATCGCTTTCCCCTTTCTTTTGCTCAACAAAGATTATGGTTTCTCGATCAATTACAACCAGGAAACCCAGCATTTAATATCTTCTTACCAATACGCTTAACAGGACAATTAAATCTAAAAGCATTAAAACGTAGCTTTAACGAAGTCATCAACCGTCATGAAGCACTACGAACTATATTTACTCTTATCAATGGAGAACCATTTCAAGTCATTATTCCCAATCTAGAATTAAACATACCTGTTATTGATTTACAACAATCTCCAGCAAGAGAAGCAGAAGTATTGCAACTAACGCATCAAGCAGCACAGTTGCCGTTTAACTTAGCCAAAGCACCTTTACTACGAGTCACTTTACTACGACTAGCAACGACAGAACACGTTTTGCTATTAGCAATTCATCATATTATCGCTGACGGTTGGTCAATTGGCGTACTCACCCGCGAACTGAATATTCTTTACAAAAGCTTTTGTCAAAATCAACCTTCTCCACTTCCTGACTTACCAATTCAATACGTTGATTTTGCAGTTTGGCAACGACAGTGGTTGCAAGGAGAACATTTAGCAGCACAAATTAGATATTGGCAACATCAGCTAGCAAATATATCTGTACTTCAACTACCTACAGACTATCCGCGCCCGACAGTACAAACTTTTCGTGGTGCTAGACAAGCTTTTGTATTACCTAAACCTACATTAGAAAAGCTAAAGGTAATTAATGCCCACAAAGGTATTACCTTGTTTATGACTCTGCTGGCAGCATTTCAATCTTTACTGTACTGGTACACAGGGCAAGAAGATATTGCGATCGGTACAGATATTGCTAATCGTAACCAATCAGAAACAAAAGATCTCATTGGTTTTTTTGCTAACCAATTAGTGCTGCGGACAAATTTATCAGGGAACCCTACCTTTGAAGAGTTATTACAACGAGTACGCGAAATAACTGTAGATGCTTATGCAAATCAGGATTTATCATTTGATAAGTTAGTTGATATTATCAATCCCGAACGCCGATTAAATCGTTCGCCACTTTTTCAAGTAAAAATTATTTTAGAAAATACTCAATCATCTAATTTAGATCTCACTGGCTTAACTGTAAGTCCAGCTAAACTTGAAAATCCAACAACTCAATTAGATTTGTTATTAGAGTTAACCGAAAAACAAGAGGGTTTAGTTGGTGTTTTAGAGTACGATACAGATTTATTTAATGATACAACTGCAAGGCAAGTTTTAAATAATTTTGAAGCTATTTTACATCATATTATAGAACAACCCAATATCTACTTACAAGATTTAATCAAAAAAATTACACAAAGCAATAAACAAAATGAACTAATTCAGAACCAAAAAACAAAAGCGGAATATCAGCAAAAACTAAAACTAATCAAGCGTAAAATCATTCAGACGCATAATATGGAGGTTGCAGAATGAAATCAGGGTTGCAAATCAATAACGCTAGAAAGCGTCAAGGCGTGTCTCAAGAAAAGTTAGTTGCAATTGCTGAACCAAATAAAAACTATCCATTGATCATTCAGCCAGTTATTAAAAATCTAGATCTAGCAGATTGGGCAATTGGCAACCAAGAATTTATGACAACTAATTTGCTTAAATATGGCGTCATTCTTTTTCGGGGATTTAACGTTAGTACCGCGCCAGAGTTTGAAAGATTTAGTCGAGTTGTTTGTACCGAATTATTTAATGCGAATGGAGAACATCCCCGCGAAAATATCGAAAATAATGTTTATACTCCAGTTTTTTATCCTGGCGATCGCAAGTTGCTGTGGCATAACGAAAATTCTTTCAATCATCACTATCCGATGAAGATTTTATTTTGTTGTCGGCAACCAGCACAACAAGGAGGAGAAACACCAATTGTTGATAGTCGCAAGGTTTTTGACTTAATTGACTCAAATATCAAGGAAATATTCATTAACAAAAATGTCATGTATGTTCGTAATTATGGCAATGGATTTGGTTTAAATTGGCAAACTGTTTTTCAAACATCAGATAAAGCAAAAGTTGAAGCTTATTGTCGGCAAAATTTCATCAATTTTGAATGGAAAGCTCATGGAGGATTACGAACTCGTGCAGTACGCCCCGCAGTTATTAAGCATCCAAAAACAAGCGAAATATCTTGGTTTAATCAAGCGCAACATTGGCATCCGGCTTGTTTAGATACAGATACACGAGAATCTTTCTTTGCTTCCTTTGCAGAAGAGGATTTACCACGCAACTGCTACTACGCTGATGGTAGTCGAATAGAAGATTCAGTGATGAGAGAAATTTGTGCAGTTTATCAACAATTAGAAGTGAGTTTTCCTTGGCAAATAGGAGACGTTTTACTGCTTGATAATGTTTTAACAGCACACGCCCGCAATCCCTTTGTTGGAGAACGAAAATTACTCGTTGCAATGGGTGAAATGACTAGTTTTTAGAATTTATAAAATTAATGGTAAGAAGCAATGCAAAGTCAAATTCAAGGATTTCAGCTTTCTCCACAACAACAGCGTCTTTGGTTACTGCAAGAAAATAATCATACTTATTATGCTCAGTGTGCCATTCTTATTGAAGGCAATCTCGATGTCGAACTATTGCGATCGGCTTTACAGAAAGTAGTCAATCGTCATGAAATTTTGCGGACAAATTTCCATCGCGCTTGGGGTATCAAAGTTCCCCTTCAGCTTATTAAAGATGAGAATATCTCAATAAATATCCAAAATTTAGGAGATAATTACTGTGAAGTAGATATAAGTCAATTATTACAGCAAGCTAGACTAAATCAGTTGCATTGGGAGAAAGAGCCGCTACTATGTGTGTCTTTAATAAATTTATCTGTCAACAAATTGCTATTAATCAGTTTACCTGCGTTGTGTGCAGATTTAACAACGCTACATAACCTTGTTCGCGAACTAGCTTGCTGCTATACAGATGAAGAAATAACCGACGAACCACTGCAATATGCGGATATCGCTGCATGGCAGAATGAATTACTCACTGAAGCCAAAACAACATATTGGCAGCAGCCGGATATTTCTAGCTTAAAAAACTTACAATTAGTTAGTGAGAAACTTTGTACAGAAAACTCTGAATTTGAACCACAATTTATCAATTTACCAATTAATAATGATTTATTAGAAAAACTAAAACTAATTGCAGACAAGTATCAAGTTCCTTTAAACGGATTATTATTAACTTGTTGGCAGATTTTACTATGGCGTTTGACAGGAAAATCTAATTTGCTACTGGGTATTGGTGTTGACGGACGTAACTATGAGGAATTAAAACCAGCACTGGGTTTGTTGACAAAATATTTACCGCTTGTCTGTGAGTTAAAACCAGATTTTCAATTTAATGAGTTGATGTCACAGACAGAACAAATGACCAATGAAATTGCAGAATGGCAAGAAAGTTTTATTTGGGAAGTAGAACATGAACCGCAGTTTTCATTCTTTCCGTTTTGTTACGAGTTTGCAGATTTACCAACGAAATACTCTGCGGGTAATGTCTCTTTTTCTATCTGTCAGCGCTATGTTTGTACTGACCGATTTAAAGTAAAACTTAGCTGTTTTACACAAGACAACACGCTAAATGCAGAGTTTCACTATGATGCTAGTTTGTTAACAACCGAAGCTATTCAATGTTTAGCAGAACAGTTTCAATCGTTGTTGACGAGTGTTAGCCAAAATCCCGAAGCGGCGATAAAACGTTTAGATGTTCTTAGTCAAAGGGAACGAGAACAACTGTTATTTAAATTTAACGACACTCAAACTCCTCTATCAAAATACGAATGCGTTCATCATTGGTTTGAAGAACAATGTGCTACTACCCCCGATCGCATTGCAGTTATCTTTGGCGAACAACAATTAACCTACCACCAACTTAATAACCGTGCGAACCAACTAGCACATCACTTGCATTCATTGAAAATTGCACCCGACACTTTAATTGGTTTATATGTAGAACGTTCTCCCTTAATGCTAATTGGGCTATTGGGTATCCTCAAAGCAGGTGCAGCTTACGTTCCAATTGACCCCAGTTATCTCCCAGAACGTCAAGCTTATATCTTCAGAGATACGCAAACACCACTCGTACTAACACAGCAATCTTTAACCGCAAATATCCTTGCAGATAATCTCAAAGTTGTTTGTCTGGATCGCGATTGGGATCTGATTGCTACCCAACCAACAGAAAACCCTGTGACTTCCACAACCGCACTCAACTTAGCATATGTTATTTATACTTCTGGTTCCACAGGAGAACCGAAAGGAACTCTCATTCCGCATCGAGGTTTAGTTAACTACTTAAGCTGGGCGACTCAAGCGTATGCAGTTGCAGAAGGTACCGGAACGCTAGTTCATTCGTCGCTGGGGTTTGACCTAACGATTACCAGCTTATTTACACCATTATTGGTAGGAAATCAAGTTGAACTTTTACCCGAAAGTCACGATCTAGAAAACCTTGCGACGACACTGAAAGAACGAAACAACCTCAGTCTTGTTAAACTGACACCTTCGCATCTCAAGTTACTCAGCCAACAACTATCACCTCACCAAGTTGCAGAGAGAACACGCACTTTTGTGATTGGTGGCGAAAACCTCACGTCAGAAAATATCACCTTTTGGCAAGACTTCGCCCCAGAGACAATCTTAGTAAACGAATATGGACCAACAGAAACCGTAGTTGGTTGCTGTATTTACCAAGTACCCACAAACCTGCATCAATCCGGTTCAATTCCCATTGGAAAAGCGATCGCCAATACCCAACTTTATGTTTTAGACGAATACTTGCAACCAGTACCGTTAGGCGTTATCGGCGAACTGTATATCGGAGGCGCAGGACTCGCACGCGGTTACTACAACCGTCCAGAATTAACCGCAGAAAAATTCGTTCCTCACCCCTACAGCAACGAACCAGGGGCGCGTCTTTACAAAACAGGCGACTTAGTTAAATTTCGACCGGATGGCTTGCTGGAGTTTCTCGGACGGATCGACGAACAAGTCAAAATTCGCGGCTTCCGCATCGAACTAGGAGAAATTGAGTCTGCACTATTGCAGTATCCCGCAATCAAAGACTGCGTAGTTACAGTACGTCAAGAAGCAGAAAATGACCAACGTTTAATTGCTTACATTGTTCTCCAACAATCATCCTTTTCAATTGGTAATCTCAAAAAAATCCTGCAACAGCAAATCCCTGAATACATGATACCTTCAGTATTTATTACCTTGAAGGAATTACCATTAACAGCAAATGGTAAAGTGAATCGCCAAGAGTTACCATCACCAGATCAAGTACGACCAGAACTCGATGAATTTTATGTTGCTCCGCGCAATTCAATCGAAGAAAAAATAGCTAAAATCTGGGCACAAATCTTGAAATTAGAGCGAATCGGTATCCACGATAACTTCTTTGATTTAGGAGGACATTCTTTACTCATAACTCAAGTAATATCCCGTTTACGTGATGTTTTTGATGTAGAAATCTTCGTCCAGCAAATGTTTGAGACACCCACAATCGCCGATTTAGCACTCATTGTGACACAAAAGCTTGCCGAACAAACCAATGCAGAAATTTTAGCTCAAGCTTTAGCTGAATTAGACCTACTAGAAGAACATAAGAATCAACTTTAATTAATCCAAATTCCTGTTAACAAAATGTATCAAAAAAGAAAACTTTAGATATATGGCATTCCCACATCACTAGTGAAACTTCTCTTTACTCTTTTCTCTGCGTCTCTACAGTTCGTTAAAAAATAGTTTTCACAAATCAGATAGGAGTGCTATAACTCTTCAAAATAAATTTGTATAGTCAAATAATAGAAATAAATGAGTAGCCTACTAAAACGCATTAAAGAACTATCTCCAGAACAACAAGAAAAGCTTCTGGAAAAATTGAACCAGAAAAAGCCCAAAACCTCACACACCAAAATTCAACCACAAGATCGAAATACCAAAGTTTTTCCACTATCATTTGCTCAACAACGTTTATGGTTTTTTCATCAATTAGAACCAGATAGCTGTGCCTATAATATTCCAACCGCAGTTCATTTAACTGGCAATCTCAACATAACAGCACTTTCTCGTAGCATTAATGAACTTATCCGTCGTCACGAAACGCTACGCACAACATTTCAGATAGAAAACGGGGAAGCTGTACAAGTTGTTAATGAGCCATCTGAGTTTGAGATATCAATAATTAATTTACAGCTTCTCACTAAAACTGAACAACAAAATAAAGTTATCAAACTAGCAACTTCTGAAGCTCAAAAACCCTTTAATCTAGCAACAGAATCATTATTACGAATAACATTATTACAGCTTGGTGCAGCAGAACACGTCATCTTATTTACGATGCATCATATTGTCTCCGATGGCTGGTCAACGGGGATACTCATAAAAGAATTAACCGCACTCTACCAAGCTTTTTCTACTAACACACCTTGTATACTTCCGAAACTCCCAATTCAGTATGCAGATTTTGCCGTTTGGCAAAGACAGTGGTTGCAAGGAGAAGTTCTACAAAATCAACTAACTTACTGGAAGCAAAAATTAGGTGGAACTTTACCAATTTTAGATTTACCAACTGATCGTCCCCGTCGTGCAATTCAAACTGATTGCGGTGCGATCGCATCCCTCAAACTCTCCAAGTCATTATCCACAGCGCTTAAAACCCTTTCCCAACAGCAAGGGGTAACATTATTCATGACCTTGCTAGCTGCATTTAAGTTACTACTATATCGCTACACGCAGCAAACCGATATTATTGTTGGCACTCCGATTGCAAATCGCAACCGAGCAGAAATTGAAGGGCTAATTGGTTTTTTTGTCAATACATTAGTATTACGTACCGATCTTGCAGGCGATCCAAGTTTTCGAGAACTTCTAGAACGAGTGCGGGAAGTAACCTTAGGTGCATACACGCATCAAGACTTACCATTTGAGCAGTTAGTTGAAGAACTCCAACCCGAACGCGATTTAAGCCACAATTCGTTATTTCAGGTGATGTTTATCCTGCAAAACGCACCAACAGAGACTTTGCAACTTCCAGGATTAACACTTAGCCCGCTTGCTGTCGAACGCCAAACCGCAAATTTTGACTTGACGCTTTCAATGGTTGAGACAGAACAAGGATTGAGCGGGTGGTTTGAATACAACACGGATTTATTTGATGCTACAACAATTACCCGCATGATTGAGCATTTTCAGACTTTACTAACTGGTATTGTTGCGAATCCCGACCAGCGGTTGTCTGAATTACCTATTTTAACTGCAACAGAGAAGCATCAATTAGAAGAATGGAATAGCAAGTCTCTAGATGTACCCCAGCAATGCATCCATACATTATTTGAAGCGCAAGTAGCGCAAACTCCCGACGCAGTTGCGATCGCAACTGCTTTAGATCAATACCTTACCTATACACAACTCAACGAGCGTGCTAACCAACTCGCCCACTACTTACAATCCTTAGGAGTCAAACCAGAGGTTCTTGTAGGTATTTGCATGGAGCGATCGCTCGATTTAATCGTAGCAGTTTTAGCAATTCTCAAAGCAGGCGGAGCTTATTTACCACTTGACCCTGCATATCCGCAAGCACGACGTGCATTGATGCTAGCAGACGCTGAAGTATCAATCCTGCTTACCCAACCCCACTTACTTGCATCATCACATCACAATCAAGTCATCTGTTTAGACAATACCACTTGGGAACAAATCGCCAGCGAAGCCAAGGAAAACCCTAAAAGCACAGTTGTTCCAGACAACCTTGCTTACGTCATTTACACCTCTGGTTCCACAGGTAAATCGAAAGGCGTGATGGTAGCCCATCGTAGCCTTGTCAACGCATATTATGCTTGGGAAGAAGCTTATCAACTACACAAAGTTAATTGTCATCTGCAAATGGCAAGTTTTTCCTTTGATGTTTTTGCAGGCGATCTAGTCCGTGCATTATGTTCTGGTGGAAAGTTAGTGCTGTGTCCTCGTGATTTTTTACTCGAACCTCAAAAACTTTATCACCTCATGCTGCAACAACAGGTTGATTGCGCGGAATTTGTTCCAGGAGTGTTACGCAACTTAATCGAGTATCTCGAACAGTCACAACAGCATCTTAATTGGATGCAACTGCTTATTTGTGGCTCCGATAGCTGGTACATCAATGAATATAAAAAATTCCAAAATTTCTGTAGCCCTGAAACACGACTAATTAACTCTTTTGGTTTAACCGAAGCAACAATTGATAGTTCTTATTTTGAAGTAGATACAGTCAATTTATCAGTCGAACAATTAGTTCCAATCGGCAAAGCATTTGCAAATACCCAATTCTATATCTTAGACAATACTCTACAGCCTGTTCCAGTTGGAATTACAGGAGAAATTTATATCGGTGGTGCTGCTTTAGCTAGAGGCTATCTCCATCAACCAGATTTAACTGCTCAAAAATTCATCCCTCATATTTTTAGTAAAAATCCGTCAGACCGCTTATATAAAACAGGTGATATAGGTCGTTATCTTCTAGATGGAAATATTGAACTATTAGGTCGTATTGATAATCAAATAAAATTACGTGGTTTTCGGATCGAATTAGGTGAAATTGAGGCAGCATTAAGGCAATACCCAGGAATCCGCGAAGCTGTAGCGATCGTTCGAGAAGATACACCGAACCAAGCAAATTTAATTGCTTATATAGTCACATCAAAGATTCAAAATATTAATCAAGTAAGCGAACTACGCAAGTTTTTACAGACCCAATTACCTAACTACATGGTTCCTTCTACATTTATTGAGCTAGAAAAGTTACCAC
Source organism: Gloeocapsopsis sp. IPPAS B-1203 (assembly GCF_002749975.1). Lineage (NCBI taxonomy): Bacteria > Bacillati > Cyanobacteriota > Cyanophyceae > Chroococcidiopsidales > Chroococcidiopsidaceae > Gloeocapsopsis > Gloeocapsopsis sp. IPPAS B-1203. The sequence goes on from NZ_PEIG01000004.1 coordinate 93,203, forward strand.
TAACCCCAAATGGCAAGATAGACCGTCGTGCACTACCAGCACCAATAAATCAGGAGTTGAAAGTAGCCTTTACTCCCCCGCGAAATGCTATAGAAAGAACTCTAGTCAACATATGGCAAGAAATTCTTAATATCGAAGAAATTGGTATTCATAACAACTTTTTTGAGTTGGGAGGACATTCTCTGTTAACAACTCGGTTAATGCTGCAAATTCGAGCAGCATTCCAAGTCGATTTACCCCTACGAGTTTTATTTGAGTCACCTACTATCGCTAGCCTAGCTGAGAGTATTGATAATATTTTAAATTCAGATTCTATAAGTTTAAGCAACAAAAGCAACACAAACTTGATTGATCTGAATACTGAAGCAGTTCTAGATGGCAAAATTATTCCTGAAGGAGAAATATCAACTCAATTATCGTGTATTCTCTTAACAGGAACAACAGGTTTTCTCGGCGCATTTTTATTACATGAACTTTTGCAGCAAACTCAAGCAGATATCTATTGCTTAATCCGCGCTTCTACAATTGTAGAAGGTAAAAATAAGCTACAAAAAAATCTTGAATCTAAATTACTCTGGCATAAGTCTTATAGTTCTAGAATTATTCCTGTCATTGGAGACTTGTCGCAACCACTTTTAGGCCTTTCTGAAGAGAAGTTTCAAGAAATGGCAGCCAAAATTGATGTTATCTATCATAATGGGGCTTGGGTACATCATATTTATCCCTATTCTGTTCTTAAAAATACAAATGTTTTGGGAACACAAGAAGTACTAAGATTAGCGTGTAAAACTAAATCTAAACCTATACATTATGTTTCGACTTCTAGTGTTTTTTCTGTAGCAGGAATGTCAGAAAATCTCATTATTAGAGAAGATGATAATTTGAATGATTATGCGCTACCTGATAACGGCTATGTCCAAACAAAATGGGTAAGTGAAAAGTTAGTCAATATTGCACGAGAAAGAGGATTGCCAGCTTATATTTACAGAGTTGGACGTGTATCAGGACATAGCCAAACGGGTGTTTTTAATAGAAATGACTTTGTTTATCGATTAATTATTGGTTGCGTACATCTTGGGAGCGTACCTGATGTAGATATTATGGAAGACATTCTACCAGTTGATTATGTCAGTCAAGCTATTATCCACCTGTCAAAACAACAAAGATCCCAAGATAAAAATTTCCATTTGGTAAATTCTCAACTTCTTCACACAGATATGCTGCTCAAAGTTATTAATTCACTTGATTATCAAATTCAACAGATTTCCTACAACAAATGGTACAAAAAGTTAATTGATACTGCTGGTTCTTCACCACAGCATCCTTTATATCCTTTAGTGCCTTTTTTCTCAGCTAGAGAATCGGAAACAAGTTCTCAACCCATAGCTTTAGAGTTTGATTGTAAAAATACTATGGCTGGTCTTGCAGATACATCTATTGTTTGTCCGGCAATTGATGAAAAACTACTGACTACTTATATTTCGTACATGATGCGCACCGGATTTTTATAACCTGCTATTTTTTTGAAGTTAGTAAAAGATTCAACTCAAATTAATTCAACAAAGGTTTAAACAGTATGCCAACATCTAGCTTATTAACTAACAATACAAATCTCACTAATCATCAACAGCAGTATTTGGAAAAATTCATTGCACGTTATACTGAAAAAACTCAAAAATCGAAACAACAAACACAAAAATATCGCTCAGTTTTAGCTGATGTCAGAGGTTCTGCAGGGTTTCGGGCGGAATATAAAGAAATAGTCTATCCCATCATTGGTAAGTATGCTGTTGGCTCAAAAATGTGGGATATCGACGGAAATGAATATGTAGATCTGATGATGGGATTTGGAGTCAATCTTTTTGGTTATAATCCACCATTTGTGAAAGAAGCTATTACACAACGACTTGAACAAGGTATCCACATCGGGCCACAATCAGATTTAGCGGGAGAAGTTGCTGAGTTATTCAGTGAATTAACTGGAATGGAACGAGTTGCTATCAGCAATACGGGTACTGAAGCTGTTATGACAGCATTACGTTTAGCACGAGCCGCAACTGGACGTCATAAAATTGTCATGTTTTCTGGCTCCTATCACGGGCATTTTGATGGCACTCTAGCAAAATCTCAAATTGTTGATGGCATTGCAACAGTTATGCCCACAGATATAGGAGTACCGCAAAATATCATTGCTGATGTTTCAGTATTAGAATACGGAATCCAAGCACTTGAAGTTATTAAAGCAAATGCAGATGACTTAGCAGCTGTTATTATTGAACCAGTACAAAATAGCCGTCCTGATTTACAACCGCGCGAATTTTTACAAGAATTACGGCAATTAACAGCAGAATTTGGCATTGCCTTAATCTTTGATGAAATGCTAACAGGTTTCCGCATTCATCCCAATGGCGCACAAGGATGGTTTGGTATTCAAGCAGATATTGCAACTTATGGAAAAATAGTAGGTGGAGGGATGCCCATTGGCATTATTGCTGGCAAAGCTACTTATCTCGATCGCATTGACGGTGGAATGTGGAACTATGGAGATACATCTTCTCCACAGGTAGAAACGACTTTCTTTGCTGGTACTTATTGCAAACATCCTTTAGCAATGGCAGCAGCATTAGCAGTGCTAAAACACCTCAAAAAAGAAGGAGCTTCACTTTACGAAAACCTCAACGATCGCACGACTAAATTTATCAATCAACTCAATACTTATTTTGCCCAAGATAACGTTCCTATCCGCTTAGCAAATTGTGGCTCTATTTTTAATGCTGTACCCTTAGATGATTCTGTATCTCCTGATAATGCTGCTGCGGCTGCAAACTTAGGTTTAATTTATTACCACCTCATTGAAAAAGGTGTTTTTCTCCGTCCAGGTGGTGGTTTACTCTCTACAGCCCATAGTGACGAAGATATTAATTACATAATTGAAGCAGTTAAAGAAAGTGTTCAAAACCTGCGAGAAGGACATTTTTTACCTTGATTAAATTACATCACAAATGATATTTAAGGAGATTAACTATGAACAAAGAAGCAGACAATACCATTTACAAAGTTGTGATAAATCATGAAGAACAATATTCTATTTGGTTTGCCGACCAAGCAAATCCTCTTGGTTGGCGTGATGCGGGTAAAACTGGTTTGAAAGCGGAGTGTCTTGAATATATCAAAGAAGTGTGGACTGATATGAGACCGCTCAGTCTACGCCAGCAAATGGAAGCTTCTAAAAACTAAGCAATAGAATTTAGAAACGTGGTGACGACATCAACCTCTAATTGGATTTGCCCTAACCCCAATCCTCAAGCAAGCTTGCGTCTATTCTGTTTTCCGTATGCAGGTGGCAGCGCTTTGAGCTTTCGCACCTGGTTGAATAGTTTACCGCCAACGCTTGAAGTTTGTCCTGTCGAACTGCCTGGGCGAGGCAGAAGGTTCACAGAAACCCCATTTAACAGGTTAGAACCTCTGGTAGGAGCGATCGCCTGCGCTCTTGTACCATATTTAGATAAACCATTCGCTTTCTTCGGTCACAGTATGGGTGGGCTTGTGAGCTTTGAGCTTACCCACCTACTGTACAAACAGCATGGTATTAGCCCAGTACATCTATTTATATCTGGTCGCCGCGCTCCTCAAGTTTGTGTTGGCGATGCACCCATCCACGCGCTACCAGAGCAAGAATTCTTAGCAGAACTGCGCCGTCTTAACGGTACACCTGAAGCAGTGCTACAGAATGTTGAACTAATGAAACTGCTGATTCATACTATCCGCGCCGATTTTGCCGTACTGGAAACTTACGTTTATACTAGCGAGCCACCGCTAGAATGTCCGATCGCTGTTTTTGGTGGGTTACAAGACAAAGAAGCTACTCGCGAACAGCTTGCAGCATGGCAGCAACAGACAAGTGCTTCCTTTTCATTACAGATGCTTCCTGGCGACCACTTTTTTATCCACTCGGCTCAAGCACTTTTACTCCAAAGCCTAGTTCAAAAACTCAACTTGCGTTGAAGTTATTTTCACTTTCAGCTTGGTGAGGCGTATGGCAGAGGTCAGGGGTCAGGGTCAAAACTGACTATTACCATACTTAAAAGACCTGACGCTCGGCTAGATGAGCAAAAATCTCTGGACGCGATCGCCACACAGGACGTAACTGTTTGCGGGCGAAAAATTGCAGTTGATCTCCTACGTGCGGGGAACCAGGCTGAGTCGCGTTACCATAGCTGTTGAGTACCATAGCCCGTACCGGATTAAAAAACTCAATTGCTGCAACAAAGGAATCTCCAGCGACCGATTGAAAGCGTCCATCTTCTGAGGGAGCAAAATCTAGAACGCGGAAAATTCCGAGACCTCCAGAACCACCATTGCTCGGTAAATCTACATCGCCGTAACTTAACCGAAAAACTTCTCCCCAAGCGACATCCAGCGATCCATAAGCTTTTTCAACCTTTGCTGCTGCATTTTCTAGGGTTGCTACTGCACTCTGAGGATCTGCTAAACCATCAGGAGTCACAAGGGGAGAATCTTCATTCCAAGGCTGACTAAACCCCTGCTCAAAATCCATTGCTTCTGCCCAAGCGGCAAAGAGAACTGCACCTCGGCTATCTGCATTTGCTTGGCGATCCCAAGTATTGAGTACATCTGCTGCTCGACGTGCTAAATTACTTCCCTGTTGGCGGGCTGCTGGAATGAGATCGTCTAGTATGCGATCGGCAAGTTCCATGCGTGTCGAATGTTTGTCATGAATCATCTGTGAAAAAGACATTTTTTGATTTTCTGTCAGCATCTTCACAGAGCGCTGCGATCGCCAATCCATAAAACGCGGTGCCATATAGGGCGGGAATTTATTAGGATCGAGGGCGAGGGGAAATGTCGTTGTCCACGGTGGATCGTTAGTATTCTGCAACCAGCCGCTTGCGGGATCGATAACGCGCGGTAGATCTTCATAGGAGTGGGTTTTTGTCCACAGTGTGTCAGATGTATTCCCTGGTATAGTCCCTTGCCAGAATTCAAAGTCACCTTTGGCTCGAACTGGAACTTGACCATTAAACAGGTGCATAATGTGCCCCTCGCGATCTGCATACATCACCGTAAACATTGGTAGTTGTAGTCGTTTCAAGGCAACTTCAAACTCAGAAAGATTAGTGGCACGTGCCATATCCCACCATTCTTCAAGTACGCCTGGTTGGTCAAGACCAACAACACGCAAAGCTAAAGTTTTGCCATTGTGGGCAACAATGGGACCATGTACGGAACGTCTCACTACAAGCGGCTCTAAATGCATCGTGCCGTCCTCCTGCTTGACTTTCAAGGCAAGAGTTTTTGTTTCAAAGGCGCGAACTTGTCCGTCGAAGCGATAACCTTTGTCTGCAAGTGTGAGTTCATAAGCATCCCAACCATCATGCGTGTTGACTGTGTGAGTCCAGCCTAGATAGTCATTGAACGCGATCGCTAAAACAGGAATGCCGACGAGTGTTGCTCCGTAAGCATCAATTCCTGGAGCCGTTATCTGGGCTTCATACCACAAAAATTGATCTGACCACGGTAGATGCGGATTCGCTAGCAGCATTGCATTTCCACTCGCAGACTTTGAAGGTGCGATCGCCCAAGCATTCGAGCCTGCTGAGTAGTCTTCGTCACTTATATCTGCAACTTTATGCGGGTTGACTACAAAAGTAAAATGAAGCAAGTGTTGAACGTGAGCTAGCACATCTTCTGGTGTAACTGGCAGCACAGCTTTAACTTCGTTATCAATGCGATCGCCGTGTTCTTGAGCATAAGTGTTGATTCCAGCAGTGAAGGCATCGAGATAGTTACGAAAAGTTGGGTTTTGTGCCAAATACCATGCGCGGGCACGTTCTGGAATGTCCATAGTCTGTACCCAGCGATCTGAATCTAGATATTCCTCTCCCCAGTACTCAGCAGCACGTCCTCGTGCTTGACCATAGAGACGCAAGATTAAATCGCCGTGGCTTTGCATCTGCGCCCAACCAAAGGCTCGAAATGCACCCTCGTCATTCTTGCCATAAATATGGGGAACACCGACGGTATCCCAAAGTATTTCAGTCTCTTGAGGTTCTACTGCTGAACTTTTTAAACCCACTAATACGGTGAACATTAGACCGAGCAAAAACAAGCTCAAGCTCAATTTAGCAATGCGCCAATAGCGTAAGCTTTGAAAGAGTGAAAAATTTCCAAGACGGAGCAACTGCGAAGATACTGTGAACATTATTTTGATGGCGTAATTCCTTGTTGCGAAGGAGTTTTAATAATTTTTGCTTAGAGGCGTGCAATATCTTGATGAAAAAGACGAGAATTTTGTTTAATACACCATTAATATGACAAGTTTAACGCCGTTTATAATATCACTAAACAGGAAACTTTCTCATTTTTATTCAAGGTTAATTGAGAAGATCAGTAGCTAGGTGTAATTATTGGTCGCACGTTTGATGCTGGTTAATAGTTGCTCTACTGACCATTGACCGATAACAGCCCTTAAGTGACGTTGATTTTCACCCACTTACTAAACATCTTTTAATCTTTCAATAGAGATTTGTTAAAGTTCCTATGGGATTTGTAGATGATATATCGCAGTTGTAATCCCAGAGGTTATTAAATGGCAGCAGTTAACCTTTCTCAAGATGGTTACTCGCAAAACTTTGATTCTATAATTAGTTCTGGTTCTGCAACTTGGGTTGATAACACTACAATTACGGGCTGGTACACAGCAAGAACTGGAAATGGAACTAGTATTGTCGCATCTACCGGAAGTAGTAATGCTGGAAATCTTTATAGCTTTGGTTTAGCAAGTGATAGCGATCGCGCTTTAGGATCGATCGGTTCAGGAAATGCAGCAGCAGGAGATTTCTATTGGGGAGTACGCTTAGTTAATAACACCAATGAGACAATTACTGGATTAGATATTAATTACTTTGGCGAACAGTGGCGCTTTAGTGGTGCAAATGCTGCCCAAACTGTTGATTTTTCTTACCAAATTGGAGCGCAAAATTTAACGACAGGTAACTGGATTAACTTCGATCCCCTAGACTTTACCAGTCCCATAACTAGTGGGACAACTGGAGCACTCAATGGCAATGCAGATGCTAATCGTACATTTAAATCAGCAACTTTAACAAATTTAGTTCTTGAAGCTGAACAAGAAATTTGGTTACGCTGGTTTGATCCCGATCATCCTGGCGCAGATCATGGTTTAGCAATTGATAATTTTACGATTGCAATTAGCGAACAAGGCGATCCAGATCCCGATCCAGTTGAACCTGGTGATGTGCGGATTTTTGATATTCAAGGAACATCGCACCGTTCACCCCTAGAAGGACAGCAAGTGACAAACGTTCCTGGAATTGTCACCGCCGTGAGAAATAACGGCTTTTACATTCAAGATGCAACAGGTGACGGCAATGATGCGACTTCAGATGGTATTTTTATCTTTACTTCTTCTGCTCCCAATGTTGCGGTAGGCGATGAAATTTTAGCTAGTGGAACTGTCGGCGAGTTTCGTCCTGGTGGTGCAAACAGCGGTAACTTGACAACAACGCAGATTGGTGGTGCAGGTAATCCAGCGGCAAATTTTAGCATATTGTCGCGTGGTAACGCGCTACCAGAAACAACAATTATTGGTGTAGAAGGAAGAAAGCCTCCTACCGAGAGAATTTATGGCGATGCTGTAGGAAGTAATGTCGAAAATCCTGGTAACGAATTTAATCCACAACGCAACGGACTCGACTTTTACGAAAGTTTAGAAGGAATGCGCGTGCAAGTTGATGGTGGTGTTGTTGTCGGTCCAACAAACCGATTTAATGAAATTTGGGTACTAGGAGACAATGGTGTTGCGGCGACAGGGCGCACTCCGCGTGGTGGTATTGTGATTAGTCCTGATGACTTTAACCCTGAACGCATTCAGATTCAAATCGATAGTAGATTGACACCAGGAAGCGCACCTCAAGTCAATGTTGGCGATCGCTTAAATAGTGTCACTGGCATCATGGATTACAGCTTCGGTAACTTTGAAGTGTTGAGTACCGTTCCTGTAACAGCAACACCAGGAGGACTACAGCGGGAAGTCACAACATTAAATCCAGTAGGCGATCGCTTAACAGTTGCGTCTTATAATATCGAAAACTTTCATCCTGGTAGTTCTGCATCACAAATTAATGGTGTCGCCGGACATATCGCCCAAAACCTGAAAGCACCAGACATTATTGCATTGCAAGAAGTTCAGGATAACTCTGGTCCAACAAATAACGGTGTTGTAGATGCTTCCCAATCTTATCAGGTATTAATTGATGCGATCGCAGCCCGTGGTGGACCTACATACAAGTTTCGCGACATCGCCCCTGTCGATGGACAAGACGGCGGTCAACCTGGTGGAAACATCCGCGTTGGCTACCTTTACAATCCTGAACGGGTGAACTTTATCGATCGCCCTGGTGGTACTGCAACAAGTGAAACGACAATTATTAACGGTCGGCTGTCAGAAAGTCCTGGTAGAGTAGAACCCAACGATCCAGCATTTACTTCTAGCCGCAAACCACTAGCTGGCGAGTTTGTCTTTAATGGTCAGCGGTTATTTTTAATCAACAATCACTTTAGCTCAAAAGGTGGTAGCGATCCGCTGTTTGGTCGCTTTCAACCGCCTAATAATAATGGAGAAGATGCGCGTACCGAACAAGCGCGGATTAATCGCGAGTTTGTCGAAGATATCTTAGCAGCAAATTCAGACGCCAGAGCAATTGTCTTAGGTGACTTAAATGAATTTCAGTTTTTCCCACCTTTGGAAGTTCTTGAGGGAGGGGCTGAACAAGTGCTAAACAATTTGACTGAAACCTTACCAGAAAATGAACGTTACAGCTACATTTTTGAAGGTAACTCGCAAGCCTTGGATCACATTTTAGTCACCGATAGCTTATTACCTAACGCTGAATACGATGTAGTTCATGTCAATGCAGAATTTGTCGATCAAGATAGCGATCACGATCCCTTACTATCGCGCTTTGCATTAGCAAATCCAACTTCTACAGTGGGTAATTCTCGTTTAGTGTTTGGAACTGCTAGTGATGATGAAATCGCCGCCCAAGGTAGACAAACTATCTTTGCAGGTAATGGTGATGACTTAGTAGGTCCTGCACCAAGTTCAACTGGTAACAATATCATTAATGGTGGTTTAGGTAACGACGAATTGTTTGCTCGTACCAATGATACTTTAATCGGTGGTTTGGGTAATGATTATTTAAATGCCGCAGATGGTACAGGTAATAATCAACTCTACGGTGGTATTGGTAATGATACTTTGTTTGCAGGTGGAGCCAATGATCGACTTTATGGTCAACTTGGTAACGATGTCCTCTATGCTGGTAGCGGTGGTAACTTCCTGAGTGGAGGTTTAGGAAACGATCAGTTTTGGATTGCGTTGAATCAACTACCAGAAACAGCAAATACGATTACTGACTTTAATCTAGGCAATAATGTCCTTGGAATCGGTGGAACTGCACAGATCAATTTTGATGACCTGACAATTGCCCAAAGTGGTGCTAATACGTTAATTAGTGCTTTAGACCAAGATATTGCTGTTCTCACAGGCGTTCAAGCTAGTACACTCAGTCGTAATAGTTTCGTATTTGCCTAACCTTTAGGTTCTTGTTATGTTTAGGCGATCGCCCAAAGCCGCGATCGCCTCTTTGCTTCAGATAAATTTGAAAACTCACAGCCAAAACTCAGGAAGTCCTCAGATTGGCTAAGTATAATCTGAGCGATTAAGGCTGAATTGTACTTTCCACGCTGGAACCTTAGTAAAGTTTGAGCTTGTCGAGGGCAAATTTGGTTTAACTGCTCGAAATGTGCAAAAACAGGAAAACTACTGTTAGTGTAAGTTCATTAAATTCAGTATGAGTGCAGCCGATGTTGCCAGAACCATTCAACTCATCATTGCTCCAGTAGTCCTGATTACTGCGTGCGCCATTGTTCAAGGCAGTGTTTTAGGGCGATTTATGTATGTTGGACAGCGGATGCGATCGCTAGCGAACGAGCGTTTGGAACTGTTACACACAGGCAAAATGGAAAATGCCTTTTCTCTAGAACGTTTACAGGAGATTGATCGCCAAACTCCCTTGCTCAAGCAACGTCATCAGCTTTTACAAGAGGCTGTGCTGCTCATCTACAATGCTATCTCCATTTTTCTCATTACTATGTTTGTGATTGCTTTATCGGTAGCTTTAAATGCTGGCGGAGTTGCTTTTGTTGCCCTCTTGTGCTTTCTAATAGGGACTAGCCTGCTTCTTATGGGTGTCATTTTTGCAGGACAGGAGATTCGTATATCTCATAAGGCAATCTGCTATGAAATTGATCGCATCAGTTCTTTGACTAAGTTTTTTTGATGAATAAACAAGCTGGGTTAACAGAGAACGTAGATTATGTTAGCAACACCACTTGCAGTTATTAGGTAATTTTATTTGGAATTCGTTTAATTACTAAAACAACGAACAGAAATAAAGCACAGCATGATACAGCTACTAGTGTTTCTTTAATCTTTGGAGATATAACTACGATAAATCCCTGTCCTTTAATCAAAGCAGAAAAGCTGGAAACACAGAATGGCATGAGATACAACCTGAATGTTTGCCAGCGATCGCGCTTGCCACCCTTTCCAGAAGAAACACTTAATACTAGCGCTGTACCAATGACAGCACTAATACCAACGGCATTAATCCATATTTTAGGCGATGGATCAAAATAGAAATAGACGATTACAATATACCAAATAAGATAGCACCAAAGAATTGCTTTATCTAATTTGAGTTGATAAAGATATTGAATTAACAACTTCATATATCTAAAGTGCCTTTTCTATTTCATCTAATACCTAAAATCATCTACTGCCAAAAACAGATGGAAGTGATTTTTTTATTGACATAGCTTAATATGCTAAGATAGCAACCATAGTTTACTTAGATTCTGTAATAACTGAACCAATAAACTCTCCTTTCATTGGTTGAGAAAAATTAGAATTATCGAATATGTTGATGATTTTCATCTTTAGGCTCTATCACACTACTGAAAATACCTCTCAAAGCTAAAAAACGCTACCTTTCAGAGTTCTCCAAGACTCAATCTGCTCATTGATCGCTTTGCAGCATTGCTCACTGATAACCTTACGTTGAAGAACTAAAGGAACTGTTGTAAGCGCTAAGGTAGGGTAAAGGTTGTATTTTAAAGTAGTGAAGGGTTAATAGAAGTAACATTTGTAACTGTTGTCCTTAGCTATTAGCCCCTACTGACATCAACCCAAGGTATCTATTTCAAATGGAGACATTATGTTACCTATTCGGGACTATCCAGAAATTTTATGTTGGTGTAAAGAATATGGTTTCATTTTCAACACGCATCATTAAATTCAGAGACAAGCTTCAGTTGTCCAATCTTGAGAACCGCGTCCTTGTTGACATCGCTGTTGTCTACCAGCCCATACCATCCGCCATTGCGATCGCTGCGCTACTGGCTCAAATTCTACGCGATAGCGCACATCCCGTACTGAATCATCAGGTAAGTTATTTTGCGTAATTGTGACGACTTGCTGGCGATCGCCATCATCAACAGTTACAGTTTGTTGAAAATTGCCTTCTTGTGGTTCTTGTATTCCAAATGCAGCGATCGCAATTTCTCTGGGGTTACTTCCAGTTAAATCTGAATTGATTTGTTCTAAATTAATTGCACTATAATTATCTCGTTCGTTAGTTGCAATAGGACATTCTGAGACAAGCGCAAGTGTATTTCCTTGCAGTGTATAAGTTTGCATTACTGCTTGTGGTGGGTCATTTTTCGTAACGTTTGCCTGAATTTGTCCAGCGTTTACTACAATGGACTGGACTTGTATGCGGTCGCCTAATAATACTGCATCAACAGGACGCGGATTACTGGCTATATTCAAAACTGAGGAAAGATAAGCTGTCTGTTCATTTACAGTCAATATAGCTACAGCATCTTCATTGCCATCATTATTCAAATCTGCAAATGTAATGAAACCTGGCTTGTCTACTAGAGTGACTGTCACCGCCTTAGCTTGATCTTGATAAAATCCATTCCGAAGTTGAACTGAACCAACGTTAGGTAGCTGATAAGTAGTATTTTTTACTCTTTCAGCTTTTTGACACCAAGCTTGCTTCTGTGGAGTCCAAACTTCACGAGTTCTACAGTTATACCAAGGTTGTGCAGACGGTGCATTACTTTGAGCATTTGCTATCATCAAAGGCATCAATCCTAAAGCGGCACTAACAGCAAACAAAGTGATTTTACTTTGAATTTTCATTCCTCTCACCAAATAAATAACTACTAAGTTATTGACGCTGATTACACCAAAATCCTTCCCGTATTATTTTCCATGATTTTGGGTAGAAGAAGATTGGTAAACAAGAATAAAAGAAGTTAGAGGAAACCATCTTAGAAACTGGTAGCTTGTGTGAAGCCTAAGAATCTTAAACACGTTCATAGATTATTTGAAATTACTGTGTAGCACTCACTTTATTTTTAAAACTCAATCGATTTGTACTAAAAAATTTTAAAGACACAAAAAAATACTTAAATTTTGCTGTAGAAATAGTGGCAAAAATTTAAAAAACTTAATTAAAAATAATTTGTTTTTTTTAATCATTAATACTATTCCAGAAAAAATTAAATTTTACTGAGAAAAACATTAAGAGGTTAGTAGCTAAATTCTCAGCTTAATTGACCAAAACTTTTAGAAAAATATCATTCATAGACTCATGACTCAGGCAAAAATGTAATTACATAGAGTTGTGATAAATAAATCACTTAAATATGTTTAATAAACAGCGTGCAGAGATTAACACCATGAGTTTTGTCACAACCAATACTGAGTATTATTTTTATGTCTTATTTGAGTAATTGCTATCCATCCGAGGAGAATTATCTATGAGACTTGAAGGTAAAGTTGCCTTGGTAACAGGTAGCAGTCAAGGAATCGGACAAGGAATTGTCGTGCGACTTGCCCAAGAAGGGGCAGATGTTGTCATTAACTATCGTTCGCACCCAGAGGGGGCAGAGGAAACCTTAGCGAAAGTACAAGCTACTGGTGGCAGGTGCTACATGGCTCAGCGTTCTAAATCACAAGGCTATACGATTCAGGCAGATTTAGGTAACGTCAATGAAATCCGCCAACTGATTGCAGAAAGCATTGCGTATTTTGGCAAGCTAGACATTTTAGTAAATAATGCTGGACTTGAGAAACACGCTCCGTTTTGGGAAGTTACAGAGGCTGATTACGATGCCATAATGAATGTCAATTTAAAGGGAGTTTTCTTTACTACCCAAGCTTTTGTGCAACACCTAATCGCAACTCAAAGATCTGGAAAGATTATTAACATCAGTTCCGTGCATGAGGAACTGTCATTTCCTAACTTCACAGCGTATTGTGCTAGTAAGGGTGGCATGAAAATGCTAACACGCAATTTAGCAGTTGAATTAGGTTCCTTCGGCATCACAATTAACAATGTTGCACCAGGAGCTATAGAAACACCGATTAATATTAAACTCTTGAACGATCCTCAAAAGTTAAGTGCGTTACTGCGAAATATTCCCCTTGGTCGTTTGGGACAACCGCAAGATGTTGCTTCTCTTGTTGCCTTTTTAGCATCCTCGGATGCTGGCTACGTTACAGGTAGCACCTTTTTTGTCGATGGTGGCTTGCTTTGGAATTATCAGGAGCAGTAATGAGGATAATATCTATACCCCAAAACTGGCACGATACACCAGACTGTTGCCAAATAGGAACTGAATGTCTGCAATGAGACAAATTGAAAATCCCATTTTCAGAAGTATTAAAAGAGCTGGTGCTGCTTTTGCAATCTCGACGATCGTTTCTGGTGCAGTTGTAGGGTTCACAAATGTGAAAGATAAAGCCAGATTGGGCGTTTATGCTTCATTGCTGGGAACTAGTTGTGGCGCGATCGCTAGTTTGGTTTCTAGCATCAGCACGAAAAAATCAATGACTCAGCCCACTGGTAGTTCTACTTGGCAAGACTGGCGCAATTTTATTGTCATTCGCAAGGTAAAAGAAAGCGAGGAAATCACCTCGTTCTACCTGAAACCAGAGGATAACGCTGAAATTCCTAACTTCCAACCAGGGCAATTTTTAACAATCAAACTAGACATTCCTGGGCAAGCTAAACCTGTGATTCGTACTTATTCACTCTCAGATGACTCTGAAGGCTGCGAATACTATCGTCTCTCGATTAAGCGAGAACCTGCGCCACCAGGATTAGATGTACCGCCAGGGATTGCGTCTAACTTTATGCACGATCGCATCAATGAAGGAGCGGTAATTTTAGTTAAGCCACCTAAAGGTAATTTTGTGCTTGATGTCAACAAGTCATTACCAGCCGTACTTATTAGCAACGGGGTAGGGATTACTCCCATGCTCAGTATGGTAAAAGCTTGTAGTCGTCTCAATCCCAACCGATCAATCTGGTTTTTACATGGGGTACGGAATGGTCAATTTCATGCGTTTCGGGACGAGGTATTAGCGATCGCTCGCCAAAATCCTAACCTACACGTTCATTTTTGCTATAGTCGTCCGCGACCGGAAGACGAAGGTTACTATCACAGTATTGGTTACATCAATGCGGCTCTAGTTAAAAGTTTAGTTGAGCAAGCGGAGTATTTTCTTTGTGGTTCTCCACCTTTTATGGAGTCCATAATGGCAGGACTTAAGGAAGCAGGAGTAGCTAGCAGCAGCATCTTGTTTGAATCTTTCGGTACGCCGATGAAAGCCACAGCTGAAAAACATCCTGTTGTCAATCGAGATGAGGTAGTTGAAGCAGCAGAAATTCTCTTTGCTAAATCGGGCAAAACCCTCACCTGGCGAAAGGGTGAAGGAACTATTTTAGAATTTGCGCAAGCCAACGATCTTCATCCTGCCTACAGTTGTCGTATAGGCATTTGCGGTACTTGTCAGTGCAAAATTCTAGCAGGCGAGGTTGCCTATCAAGAACCACCAACTGCAGAGATTGATGAAGGTGCGGTACTGATTTGTATTTCTAAGCCTAAAACCTCAAATCTTGTTCTCGATCTTTGATGAGGCAGAAGAACTAAAGGAAATCGAAAAGCGAGAGTGACATAATTATGAGTTAGCATCACGATACTTGAGTAGCCTGTATTTGCTGCAATACTTGTGACGGGTTCCCTGTAGACTGCTGTAAAAAAGGAGGGCAAAGTTGATGAAACCAGAGGAAATCCGATCGCGCATCCAACAAGCTGCTCATGCTTGGATGACAGGTAACGCTGAAGCCTTTGCAGAGCTGTTTGTGCCAGATGGAGAATTTATTGTCCCAGGCGATCGCTGGATAGGAAGAGCAGCAATTCGGCAAGCAGTTGTTGATTTCGCCGCAGCCCATTCTCATGTCCAAATAGAGATTCAACGCATTCTCATTGATGGAGATTCAGCTGTAGTAGAATGGCACTGGCAAGAAGAGATTGCAGGAACCCACAATTCAGCTGACGATGCGATCGCAATTGATTTTCAAAATGGACTTATCAGCCGCTGGCGGGAATATATTGATACTCAAAGCTGCATGAAATCAACTAGCTGATCCTCTAGAGCGATCGCAGATTAATTACTCTTCAGTCAGAATAGTAAATATGAAAAAACGAGACTTTTTGCAAGCTGGTGCTGCAATAGTTGGCACAGCATGGTTATCGCGTAATCTACTTTGGACGAACAATATGGCAATGGCAAATCATCAATTTGAGATCGAAAAAGCGGAGGCAGAATGGCGCGAAACCTTGACACCAGAGCAATTTCGTGTATTACGTCAACACGGAACCGAACGGGCGAGAACGAGTCCCTTAGATAAGCAATATGGTAAAGGCACGTATGTGTGTGCTGGTTGCAACCTGCCATTATTTACATCGGAGACTAAATTTGATAGCGGTACTGGTTGGCCTAGCTTTTATGCGCCAATTGAGGGTGCGGTTGCCACAAGTATTGATAGAACATTGTTTATGACGAGAGTTGAAGTGCATTGTCGGCGCTGTGGCGGGCATTTAGGACATGTGTTTAATGATGGACCGAAACCAACTGGTAAACGTTACTGCATGAATGGCGTAGCAATGAAGTTTGTTTCTGCATAATCCAAAGCCCTCCGACTTTAAGACAGCAGGGATGCAGGGGTGAAATGAGATCTCTTGGAAATTAATCTCAAGTTCTCTTTGTCAAGACTTATCTATTTCTCATTTTGATCTCAGGACTACATCAAGTTATCAGTAGATAATCCAAATAGCTAATTCATCGTGTCTATTTAGATGCTTTTTAGCTAGAAAGGAGACTTATTGATGACAACTCTAACCCAAGAAGAAATCAGGTTAGAAGCAGCCCTGAAACACGAAGCTCACTGGCGTAGGTGGGGACCTTATTTAAGCGATCGCCAATGGGGTACAGTCCGCGAAGATTATAGCTCTGATGGTGCTGCCTGGGACTACTTTACTCACGACCAAGCGCGCTCTCGTGCGTATCGTTGGGGTGAAGATGGTATTGCAGGAATTTCTGATAACCATCAACGGCTTTGTTTTGCGATCGCCCTTTGGAATGGTGAAGATGCGATTTTGAAAGAAAGGCTTTTTGGTTTAACAGGTAGTGAAGGCAATCACGGGGAAGATGTCAAAGAATATTACTTTTATCTTGACAATACTCCGACTCATTCCTACATGAAGGCACTCTATAAATATCCGCATCAAGCATTTCCCTACACTCAATTAGTAGCAGAGAATCGACGCAGAAACCGTAGAGAACCAGAATTTGAACTACTCGATACAGGGATATTTGATGACAATCGTTACTTTGATGTCTTCGTTGAATATGCCAAACAGACCGCTGAGGATATTCTGATTCAAATTCAAGTAGTGAATAGAGGGACAGCAGCAACACTGCATGTTTTACCAACGCTTTGGTTTCGCAATACCTGGAGTTGGGGTGGAGAAGAAATTAAGCCAATATTGCAAAAGTTCGATCGTCATGGTTTGAGCGCGCTCGCGGCTTTTCATCCCACGCTAGGGAAAAGGTATCTGTACTGTCAGGGAGAAACGGAACTTTTATTTACAGAAAATGAAACAAATACTGAACGGTTATTTAATTTCCCCAATGCTACTTACGTCAAAGATGGCATTAACGACTACATCGTACAAGGTCGCGAGACAGTAAACAGAGATTCTGGTACTAAAGCTGCGGCTTGCTATTTGTTAAATATCGGTGCAGGAGAGACGAGAACGATTCGGCTGCGCTTGAGTGATGTACCCAATTTGACAAGTCCATTTAGGACATTTGATACGACCTTTTCCATCCGCCAACAAGAAGCCGATGAATTTTATCAGCGCATTACTCCTTGTCCCCTGAGTGAGGATATGCGTCACATACAGCGACAAGCATTTGCCGGAATGCTGTGGAGCAAGCAATATTACCACTATATTGTAGAAGATTGGCTCAAGGGCGATTTAGCTGCACCTCCACCTCCACCCGATCGCAAAAGAGCTAGAAATCACCAATGGTTTCACCTTTACAGCGACGATATTCTTTCCATGCCTGATAAATGGGAATATCCTTGGTTTGCAGCATGGGATCTTGCCTTTCACGCTATTCCTCTAGCCACAATCGATCCAGATTTTGCCAAGTACCAATTAGACGTGCTGACGCGAGAATGGTATATGCACCCCAACGGGCAAATTCCTGCCTATGAATGGGCATTCGGCGATGTCAACCCACCGGTTCATGCTTGGGCAACTTGGCGCGTCTACAAGATCGAACAACAGATTTATGGACGCAGCGATCGCATTTTTTTAGAGCGGGTGTTTCAGAAATTGATGCTGAATTTTACCTGGTGGGTGAACCGTAAAGATGTCGAAGGTAGAAATGTCTTTCAAGGCGGGTTTTTGGGTTTGGATAATATCGGCGTCTTTGATCGCAGTGCTGTGCTACCTACGGGCGGACACATCAATCAATCGGATGGAACGAGTTGGATGGGGATGTACTGCCTAAATATGCTCGCGATCGCTTTGGAACTAGCACAAACTAACTGTGTTTACGAAGATATCGCTACCAAATTCTTCGAGCATTTTCTCTATATTGCTGATGCTATGAACCATATTGGCGAAATGGAAGCATCGCTGTGGGATGAGGCAGATGGATTTTATTATGATGTTTTGCATTTACCTAACGGTCAGCAAATTGCCTTGAAAGTGCGATCGCTTGTCGGGCTAATTCCGCTATTTGCAGTAGAAACGATTGAGCCAGAGACACTAGAAAAACTGCCAGGCTTCAAAAAACGGGTGGAATGGTTTATTCAAAATCGCCCCGATCTTACTCAAAATATTGCTTGTATGAAATCTGAGGGAGTAGGCGATCGCCGATTGCTAGCAATTGTTTATCACGACAAGCTACGGTTAATTCTGCAAAAAATGCTAGATCAAACCGAGTTTTTCGGAGATTATGGCATTCGGGCAATTTCTCGCTACCATGCCGAACATCCCTATATTTTTAATGTGAATGATACTCAATTTCGAGTCGATTACGAACCGGCAGAATCTAGTAGTGGATTGTTTGGTGGTAATTCTAATTGGCGCGGTCCGGTTTGGTTTCCAGTCAATTTTCTTTTGATTGAATCCCTGCAAAAATTTCATGATTATCTAGGAGACGATTTTCAGGTTGAATGTCCTACGGGTTCCGGTGAAATGATGACTTTGAGGGAAATTGCCGCTGAATTATCCCAAAGGTTAATCGGCATTTTTCTGAAAAACTCATCTAGCGATCGACCTGTTTATGGCAGCACCCAAAAGTTTCAAACCGATCTCCACTGGCAAGATTTGATTTTGTTCTATGAATACTTCCACGGCGATAACGGTGCAGGAATTGGTGCTAGTCATCAAACTGGATGGACGGGTTTAGTTGCACAGCTGATCCAACAATTTGGCGAGGATAAAGAAAATAAAGTGCCCTAGTTAGCCCCTCACAGCGTCGGGCTAGCCGGATTCCTGCCTATGCGCGATCGATATACGGCTCTCATCATTTGCAGCGCTCTGAGTTGGGCTTGTTGGAATTTTGGCTCTTAAATAGAAGTAGGTAGAATGGAAAGTCTATTCGAGCAATTAACCGCTAATTTAGCAATTGGTGTAGAAATTAGTGCTGGGTTAATCATTGGTTGTGCTGCAACAGAAGCAACTTGGAGAGCGTTTACGCTATTTTTTGTGCGGCGACGACCTGATACTATAAAAGAAGAAATTCGATTGCAGTTTGGAAGATGGCTATCGCTCGCATTGGAATTTGAACTAGCAGCAGATATTCTCCGTACTGCCATTTCACCTACATGGATGCAGATCGCACGACTAGGAGCAATCGTTGTTTTGCGGACAGTTTTGAACTTTTTTCTCCAAATGGAAATTGATAAAGCTACAAAGCGCGATCGCACCATTTGCAAATGATTTACTTAGAAAGTACGACGCACAAACAAAGCATAGTTAATTTTGATTAAGTTTTCAGTTTTTTTATCTTTAGCTGTTGATGTAAGAGTGTAGTTTGCCAACAATTATCGTGACTCATGTGACTTAGTGATAGCAATACAGTTGAATTCTTACTTCAAAATAGTATAAAAACAGAAACTATTATGCAGCTTAAAAAAGAAAAAATTGAACTTGGCAAAGAGTATCCTATTACAGGAGAAATTGCAGGTATCAAAGAAATTGAGCAAATTAGTATCGATGCCCTGAAGCAAAGTTTCCCAGATAATATTAGACCTGTTTTACGCGATGCTCATCCTAAACATCATGGCTGTGTTAGAGCAGAATTCGTTATTCATGATGATATTCCCCAAGAACTAAAAATTGGCATTTTCAAACAGCCTCGCACTTTCACCGCTGGAATTCGCTTTTCTAATAATAAAGTGCAGGATGATACTAAAAAAGATGTTCGAGGAATGGCAATTAAGCTCTTTGGAGTAGAAGGCGAAAAACTCTTAGAGCAACAAAAAGATGAGAAGACTCAAGATTTACTCTTAATTAATCATCCAGTCTTTTTTATCAAAAATGTGCAAGATTATGTTGAATTCTTTAGAGCAAGACAAGACGCAAAAGGGAATTTACCGCTCAAGTTCTTCTTTCTCAATCCGAATCCGTTTAAATGGCACTTGCGAGAATTTATTATTGGTATGGTCATGCTCAACAAAAAAGTGAGTAGTCCTTTAGCCATTCAATATTGGAGTAGTACACCTTATAAACTAGGCGATCGCGCGATCAAATTCACTGCAATACCGAGTTCCAAGAATCCTACACCATCAGTTGCTCAAACACCAAACTACCTGCGTGAAGCAATGATTGAGCATCTGAATCATCAAGATGCAAGCTTTGATTTCTTAATTCAGTTGCAAACAGATGCAAAGAAAATGCCCATTGAAGACCCTACAATTGAATGGAAATCACCATTTCAGAAGGTAGCTACTATCAAAATTCCTCGTCAGCAATTTGATTCTCCACAACAGATGGAATTCTGCGAACATTTATCTTTTACTCCTTGGCATTCTTTACCAGAACATCAACCTTTAGGCGGAGTTAATCGGGCACGGAAGCAGGTATACGAAGCGCTTTCGGAATTACGCCACAATTTGAATAATGTCGTTGTTAAAGAACCAACAGAAGAGGATTTTTGCAAACTGTTTGGTAGAATGCCTTCCGACAAAAGAGGAGTGAGAGGTGAGGGGTAAGGGATTAGTTTTGAATTAAAAGAATTTTCTTAACTCAACACTTCACGACTCTAAAAATTGGTGGAATTTGTTTATATAGCAGTAAATTCATTTGCGAAGCTATTCAAATATCACTGTACGATTTCCGTAAACTAAAACACGATTTTGTAAATGCGATCGCACTGCTCTTGCTAACACTACACGTTCTAAATCTTTTCCTTTACGGATCAAATCAGCTACATCATCGCGGTGACTAACTCGCGCCACATCTTGCTCAATAATGGGTCCTGCGTCTAGTTCAGGTGTAACATAATGAGCTGTAGCACCGATAATTTTCACTCCTCGTTTATAAGCTTGATGATAAGGACTTGCACCGACAAAAGCTGGGAGAAACGAATGATGAATATTAATAATTTTAGGAAAATGACTAATAAATTCTGTACTGACAATTTGCATATATTTTGCCAGAACGACTAAATCAATTTTATATTCTTGTAACAGTTTGAGTTGTTGTGCTTCTTGAGTAGATTTATTTTCTTTTGTAATTGGAATATGATGAAAATCGATACTAAATTGTTCTGCAACTTCTTTTAAATCAGGATGATTACTAATAATTACTGGAATTTCAGCAGTAAATTCTTTCGCTTTTTGTCGCCAAATTAAGTCAAATAAACAATGATCTTGCTTGCTTACCCAAATTGCAATACGCGGGATAGTATCAGAAAAGTGTAATTGCCAATGTGCTTGTAATGGTTGGGCGATCGCACTAAATGCTGGTGCAATGAATTCCCGTGGTAAATTAAATTCATCAAGTTGCCATTCAATGCGCGTTAAAAATAAGCCTGCAGCAAAATCTGTATGCTGATCGGCATGAATGATATTACCGCCATTGGCGTAGATAAAGTTAGCAATTTTGGCGACTAAACCTTTTTGATCGGGACAGGAAATCAGTAAAGTTGCAGTAGGGTTCATGGAGAAGGAGATGGGCTAGCCGGAGTAGGTGTTGGTGGTGTAGGATTATCAGCATCTGGTGTATCGTTTTCAATTCTCCATTCTGCTAAATCGCGATTGACTGCATTTTGAAAATCTGCAGACACCAAGAGTAAATCTACATTACCGCTAGGGTTATTTCCAGGATCAGCTTGAGCATATAAAGAGTTGCCACTAAAATCAGCATTGCCTAGATTCAACTGATGTGTTTGCTGGTTATTGAGCGTGACTGTAACAGTTGCTTGTGGCTCGGCTAAACCATAGTCTACAAGTTGATTTGCAGGAACTTGAATTGTGCGATCGCTTCTTCCTTGTACGAGTAAATCGAGTAAATAAGAAATTGACGCATTACTTGCGGGAGTCTTTTGCGGAGACGTCATCACCCATTGTCCATTCTCCCGCTCAAAGTTTAATGTTTGTCCTTGTGTTTGAATATTTAATGTTTGTACTTGTTCTTGAGTAAACGCAAAAATTTGCTGTTCTCTGACTTCCGCTTCTTGTCGCTGAGTCGCACCTCGGATTTCATAGAAATAAACAAATCCTCCTAACCCTAGTGCTAAAAGTAGCAAAATCAAAGTGGTACGCTGTAACTTCATAGTGGAAAGTGATTAGTGATTAGTGGCTAGTGACTAGTAGGAGTGTGGGCGAGTAGGAGAGTAGGAGTGTGGGAGCGTTTTAGAGTGGGAGTGTAAAAGATAATTGTCAATTTCCCTCATACCCTCATACCCAACTACCCAAATACCCGCCTACCTGCTACTCCTCTACTTTCTACCTTCTGCGCCACCATAAGAAGACTGCTGAGGCGAAGCCAATTAAGGGAATCAACAGTAGTGCAGTTAAACCTAAAACATTAGCTTGCTGTGCGGCTAAATTAATCCGGCGGTTTCTTGGTTCCCTGGGGCGAATTGAGAGTGTTTCTTCGTCTTGCTTACTTAACCAGCCAACAGAGTTAAGAAATACGTCGCCATTGAGTTGCTGTTCAAATAATCCATCTACCGCAAAATTAGAATCACCAAAAATAACAAGTCTTGCTTCTTGCGACCCTTGATTGTTAACTTGGCGGCTAAGTGCAGCTCCAATTGTGAGGGAACCTTGAACATCAGTTTCTGGATTAAACTGTAATTGATCGCCTTGCAAATTACTTTCTGCCCAAGTTTGCGGGCTAGTGATTAATAACGGTGTCGCTTGCACTCCAGCAACTTCACTCAGTTCTAGCGATCGCGCTTCACTGTAAAAAGAAATTCCATTATTAAAGTCTTGTGTAATCGGATGTTCGCCGTAAGTATCTACCACCGGAACCGCTGGACCAAAACCAATACTTGCGCCTGCTGGATCAATGACAATGCGATCGTCGAGTGTCACGCCCCAAGATTTTAACAAACTATCTAGCCCTGGATTCGTGTTGGGGTCAATCATCAACAGTAGACTACCACCCCCATTAAGATAATCAGTCAAAGCCTTGACTTCTGGAGGAAATAGTGCTTGTTTTGGACTTGCGACCACAATCATTGTGGCATCTTGAGGAATTGTCGGGTTTTGAATTAAGTTGAGTGGTTCGGTTGTGTAGCTGCGATCTCCTAACGCCGTGAGTGCTTGTGAGAGTCCGCCTTGTTCAGCCGTAATTGGAAGTTCGCCGTGACCTTGAAGAAAGTAAACTTTCGCAGTGCGATCGCTCAAAACTTGCTGAATGCTATTTGTTAAACGAACTTCCGACAATCGTTGCTCATTATTCACAACTTGCACTAATCGCCGCTGTTGTCCTGCTTCCAGATAAACTTCACCAAATTGTTTGACACCAAACTTTTCGGCTAATCCTCGTTGAACTTGCGGATCGACATACTCAAAGCTAAATAGAGGATTTTGCCGACGATAATTCTCTAATAATTCGCGATCTTGTTGATCTTGATTGCGGTCAAAAATCCACACGTTCACAGGTTGCGATAAATTCCGCACGAGTTGCTGTGATTGTGGTGCTAAGGTAAATAGCTGTGCTTCAGTAAAGTCTCGTCGCACTGGATAACGCACCGCTAAGAAGTTAATTAACCCTAAAAGTGCCAATACAGATAGAGTGGCAATAAGTGCATTAGTTCCCGCTTGAGTTGATCGCCGACTCCACCAGCGGTTTTGGTTAGCACTAAATATCAGCCATAAGCCAGTGATGACAACACCAGCAATCAGTAACCCTAAAGGTACTGGTTCCCAATCGTTAGATACCAATCCAGCAGTTAATCCAGCAACAAAGAGAACTGGACCAAGCCAAAACAGATACTTCCAATATTTATAATTTCTTCTCGCAACAGACTTCATCACAGCAATCCTAATTTTTTGTGAATTCCTGAACTCTTTCCTCTGCGTTACGCCAGTTGCTACAACGGGGGACACCCCCGCAACGCACTGGCTTCTCTGCGCACGCCAGTTCGCTCAACGGAGGAAACCTCCGCACCTTTCGCCTGGCTCCTCTGTGGTTCGTTCCTCAAAAGAATTTACAACTATGAGTTAGAGTTAAGAACGTTGAAAGCGCAATGCATCGATAGATTGGGCAGTCAGGAAAATCCCTAAAAGAATATAAGTAGCAAATACAACAATACTACCTGTGTCGAAAATGCCTTGGACTAAATTATTAAAATGTCTCAGTAACGAAAGATGACCTAATGCTTCTCCTATTGGACCACTAAATGCTCGTGCAACAGTATCAATTACCCAAAGAAATAGAACTAAGGCAAATGTGAGTACTGCTGCGAGTAATGTACTATCTGTCAGCGAAGAGATAAACATTCCCAAAGACAACACGCTGGCTGCTAGAAGAATCAAGCCCAAGTGTCCCAGTAGCGGAACTGCGGGCGGAACTGGGGGATTTGAGGCGCTAAGCGCGATCGCTTGATACGCTAATAACGGTAGAATCATGGCAATAAAAAACGTCAGTACTCCCAATAACTTACCGACAGCAACAGCCCAATTTGTGACGGGTGATGTTGCGAGTAACTCTAAAGTACCGCGTTTGCGTTCTTCAGCATACAAACCCATCGAGAGAATAGGTAACACAAACAACGCCAGCGAACCCATAATACCTAAGAAAGCGCGTAAAAACTCGTAGGCAACATCAATGGGTGGTGCGGGTACTCCGATTTGTTGTGATTGTAAGTCGGCTTGAGCAGCTAAGGAAATATATCCCTGGGGACCAAGTAAAATAATCACAAAGAAGAAGCCCGACAATAGCCAGAAGATTCCGGCAATTGCGTATGCTAAGGGCGATGCAAAGTAGCTTTGTAACTCTTTACGATAAATCGCCACAATGTTAGCCCAAATTAGTTTCATTGCGTTACCTCTTCTTTCTGGTGTTCTTCTGTTGCGGTAGCGTTCACGAAGTGTGCGCTTTGCGCATTCGCATTGTCTTCTAATTTTTCTTGAGTCGTCAGACGTAGAAAGACATCTTCTAAACTCGCCCGCGTGCGTCGCATTTCATAAACACCAATCCCCATACTCACTAAAGTGGCAATAATTTCTTTTCCTGGCTCAATTCCAGGTTCAGAGACGACGCGCAAAAGCGCACGATCTGCGGAAATTTCAGTTGTTGTTACTGGTTCTACTACCCGCACTCCTGGTAAAAGTTGTATTTGCTGTTGTGCAGCAGTTGAATTGCCTTCAATTTCTAACTCATAGCCCGAACCACCTGCTAAACTCGCTTCGAGATTATCCGGCGTATTTGTCGCCACAACTTTTCCTTGATTAATAATTGTGACGCGGTTACACGTCATACTCACTTCGGGCAAGATATGCGTAGACAGAATGATGGTGTGAGTTCCTGCTAGGCTTTTAATCAGATTGCGGACATCAATAATCTGTCGCGGATCGAGTCCTACTGTTGGTTCATCAAGAATAATTGCAGGAGGATCGTGAACGATCGCTTGGGCTATACCAACACGTTGGCGAAAACCTTTAGAAAGTTTGCGAATCAATACGCGACGTTTTTCTTGTAAATTACAGCGCTTGATTGCAGCAGTTACTTTTGAAGGGCGATCGCCTGCGGGGACTCCTTTGAGTCTTGTGACAAAGTACAAAAACGCCTCAACAGTCATTTCAGGATACAACGGTGGCGTTTCTGGCAAATAACCTATTCGCTGTCGTACGGCTAAGGAATTTTCATGAACATCGTACCCTGCAATTTTTGCAGTCCCACTTGTTGCGGGGAGATATCCAGTCAAAATCCGCATTGTCGTGGTTTTACCTGCGCCGTTTGGTCCTAAAAAACCGACAATCTCACCTGGTTCGACACTAAAGGTGACATCTTGGATTGCTGGGGTAGACCCATAAATTTTACTTAAATGCTCAACTGAAATCATCGTTTTGCAGCGGATTTAGTTTGAGACTCTATATTAAACCACCATGTGTTTTAGCATAAAAAGGAGCGAGGAGCGAGGAGCGAGGGGCGAGGAGTAGTGGAAACTTATCAATCGGAATATTGGGAACAGCGATATCAAGAAGGAACAACACGTTGGGATTTAGGACAAGCTGCACCAGCGTTTGTGAGTTTTTTGCAGTTACATTCTTTACAGCCAGGAAAAGCAGCGGTTTTAGGTAGTGGTCGCGGCTATGATGCGATCGCATTTGCCAAATCTGGCTTTGATGTCATTGGTTTTGATTTTGCGCCAGCGGCGATTCATGAAGCGACAGCAATTGCCCAAGCAAGTGGCAGTTCAGCAAAATTTTTGCAACGTGATATTTTTGACTTGCCTATTGAATTTTCTCAGTATTTTCATTACGTTATTGAACATACTTGTTTTTGTGCAATTAATCCACAACAGCGACAAGATTATATAAAAGTAGTACGAGAAATCTTGCAACCACGAGGCGAACTCATCGCAATCTTTTTTACACATTCTCGTCCTGGTGGACCACCTTTTGGTGTTAGTCCAGAGGAAATTGAACAGTACTTTGAGACAGATTTTGAAATTCTGAAGTTACAGCCAATCACTAATTCAGTACCAGCACGTCAAGGTGAAGAACACTTTGGACACTTTCGCTTGATGTAAAAATACAGAGTCAACAAACGCGATCAAAGTTTGCTTCTGGTAGTATGTACAGGTGTGCAGACTATAATTGAGATGGCTTACCAATGGAATAGGGACAAGGCAGCAGCTAATCTTCGCAAGCATGGTATTGACTTCGCTGATGCATTATCTATTTTCTCAGACGATCTGGCAATTACCATTCCAGACAAACGGTTTGACGAAGAACGGTTTGTCACTATTGGTGTTGATGCATTTGGTAGAGTTTTGGTAGTTGTATATACGTTGCGGGACAATGAGATCCGGCTTATTTCTGCCCGCAAAGCAACTCGGCACGAACGACAGCAATACGAGGAAAAATAGTAATGGAAGCAGAATATGATTTTAGTCAAGGTAAGCGAGGGGCAATTGATCCAGTGCCACCAGGAAAAACCCGCATCACGATCCGGTTAGATGATGATGTTCTATCGTGGTTCCGTGAGCAAGTTCATATTGCAGGTGGAGGAAACTATCAAACTTTGATTAATGAAGCTTTACGTCAGCATATTCAGCAAAGTCGAGAGCCTTTAGAAGAAACCTTACGCAGAGTCGTTCGTGAAGAACTTGAGCGTATTGAGTGATGAGGTATTTGCTAATGTCTAACATAGCGTTGGAGCCAAACATGAAGTCGCTAATCACAACGCTGTCTTCATTACTAAGAACGCAACGGCTGAGGATTGCAGAATAACAGATAGCCCTAACGCTGCGAATAACGTATGAATAATGATACCGCAACTCACTCCAATAGCAGAAATAATACCAGCTACTTTGCCTTAAGCAATACCTCGTGTCATAACATAAATCATGTCCCGCCCTGGGGTAACAATCAGTGCCATGGAAGCAAAGAGAAATAGAGTAATTTGCGAATCCATCCTATACAACTATTTGAAAAGCTTTTATACCAATAATTATTCTCCAAAACCTCTCGTTTGGAGGTGGATCTCAACGGCAAAAATGGTAACAGTATATTAAGAACATTAAAATAAGGCATTGAGAACTACATGGCAAATTCCAGCCTAGCAGAAATTTCTGCACAGTTAGAAAGTCCAAATTCACGCGATCGCATGTTGGCGCTTGCATCGTTGCGCGATGTTTCTCCAGCAGATGCTGTCCCTTTGATTAAAAAAGTTTTAGAAGATGAAATTTTGCAAATCCGCTCAATGGCTGTATTTGCGCTGGGTATTAAGCCCACAGAAGAATGCTACCCCATATTAGTCAAACTCTTAGAAGCCGATCCTGATTACGGAATTCGTGCTGATGCAGCAGGGGCTTTAGGATATTTAGGAGATGTGAGAGCGTTTGAACCTCTAGTACGCGCATTTTATGAAGATACCGAGTGGTTAGTTCGCTTTAGTGCAGCGGTATCGCTGGGAAATTTGAAAGATTCTCGCGCCCATGAAGTATTGTTGGAAGCCTTAGACAGTGATGAAGTTGTCCTGCAACAAGCAGCGATCGCAGCTTTAGGTGAAATTAAAGACATTGAATCAGTCGATCATATTTTGCGTTTTGCCCAATCAGAAGACTGGTTGACGAGACAACGCTTGGCTGAAGCTTTGAGTCAGCTACCTAGTGACAAGAGCGTATCTGCACTAAAATATCTAGAAAAAGATAGCCACCCTAATGTTGCTGCAGCAGCAAAAATTGCTCTAGAACGCCTTAACCAAGCTTCTACTTGATTGGAAACACTAGCAAGCTGCTAACTTAGGAAATAGCTGTAAATGCAGGATAAATTAATGAATATTCAAGAATTTTTTGAGCAAAGTGCTGGTAAATGGTTTTCACATCGCACAAGTCATCACTTAGCCTTTAAACAATCTGAGTCGGGAAAATCTGACATCACAATTGAAACATTACCAAACGATCACCCAGAAGTGCTTAAACTCTGCGAACAGTATGAGGTCGATCCTGCACAAGCGAGTTGTGGTGCGCGTGTTAGCTGGAATGGCACGATGGAATGGGATGAAGAAAAGCACGTTGGTTCTACGGTTTTAGTTTCAGTTCCCGATCCTGAAAATCCTCAACAAGGTAAGCTACTCCGCGAAATTGGTTACGCTGAGAAAGTTCCTGTTGCAGGGCGTTATATGATGGGTGACGATGGGGCGTTAACCCTAATAACAGAATACGAAACGATGTCTTCTGAAGAACGGCTATGGTTTGCTAGTCCCAATTTGCGGATGCGAGTCAGCGTGTTAAAGCGCTTTGGTGGTTTTAGCATGGCGTCGTTTACTTCTGAGATTCGTATGGGTGGTGCAAAGCCTGCTGCTCAAGAAACTGAAACATCAAATGTATCGACTTGAGCGAATAAATTCGCCGCTAAACAAACAAAGTCCAGATGGTGCGTGGACTTACTAGTAGCAGTATCATTCTCTAGTGTACGAAGGTGCACTTCCCTTGGATAGCCCCGACTTCAGTCGGAAGGCAAGGATTCTGATTGCTTTTTAGTACTGTTGCGGGAAATCGCTTTGAGTTTTGCGTGAAAGTCTGAAGTGGTCGCTTCTGGTGGGGTAAATCGCACAATCGGCGAACAGCTGCTTAGGGGCGATCGCACTTCGTCTGTGGAGCTACTCACATAAGGTTTAACAGTTACGGGCTTAACTACTATAACTGAAGCTTGCTCGTGCGGATTAGCAGCAGCAACAAAATGCATTTGCTCGTACTGTTTACTATTGTCTGTAGATTCAAGTTCAACAAGTGTATCAGGTAAATCAGCACAGACAAGACGCTCGAATTCATGAGTGAAATGATGCAGTGCATCACCCCGACGTTGCCATACTGCCAGAATTTGATCGATAGAAATTGCTTTGTAACGTCCGCGATACAAGGCTTCAATAACAGCAGCACGTACCCATTTTTCTGGGTAATTATGGAACCACTGAGCAATTAATTCACTACTTGAATAGCCTCCTAAATCAAAGCTGTAGTGAATTAACAACGCGGTCACTAATTCAGCAGTCATGTTTTTATCTAGTTGATTCATCAGACCCCATGAAAGCGTCAAGCTAGATGAGAGTGTAATCTTTAAAGTTGATTGGTGCAGCAGCATTGACTAATGCTAGCAAAGGACCATCTTGTTCTTGTCCATTAACAGCTAAATCGCTGTGACATAAATAAACTCTCTCTTCTACTCTAGAAAGTAAATCTTGCAAAATTCGTTGTAGTCTTTGCCAGTCAGCATTGATGGTATCTTCGGCTGTCCAACCACGGGCATAGCGATCGTGCAGAAACAACGGCGCACCGAATAATGTCGCTGCACCACCACTCAACCACAGTGGCGAACCAGCATCAAGCCAAAATTGCCAGCGGTGACATTTTCGACTCGAACGGTATTGAAAAATTGTTGCTAATGTAATAGCACGACTCATGGGACCAATTGGACGTACAGGATACGGATTAGCAGTAATAGTCCCACTTTGCAGGAGTTGCACAAATTGTGCTGTAGGTTGGGGCGGAGATTCCATTGCTTCGGTTTGCCGACGAGTATCAACTTCCCAGTAGTGTTGCGCAGTTTCTAAAAGTTCTCGCAGGGCGGCTAATTGTTCGTAAGGTAAATTGCTACCATTCCATAAAAATCTCTGAATGGCGCGATCTAACAGGGAAATTGGGCTAGGAATTAATCGTTGTTCTTGCTGCGATCGCTGGAATTCGATCCATTGCACGATTTCTGCATAAGCTGTCGTCGCAGCATATCCCAAGCGATCCCAGCGATCGTATGCTGTTACTGGTAATAAATTAGGTTGTTCTGGATGCGGCGCATAGCAATAATCGGCAATTAATCCCGCCCGTACTAAATCTATATTAGGAATGAGCGATGACTCCTGGCGGTTTCTACTCAATACAACCAGCATCTCAGCTACCGCATTGCGATCTACCAAGCGCCCTAAACCAGGATAGACAAAGCTTAATAGCGTCAGTAAAGCACGAATAATTGGATAACTCACCAGTGGACGCTGATCGTTCAAGGGGGCTACAGGAATTCCCTGTTTGGTCAGCAATTCTATCAGGGTGTATCGCGCGATCGCATCTAAACCTGGAGCAATAACAGCGATTTCTTGCGGTTGAATCTGGTGCGATCGCACCGCTTGAGCAATGGTTTCGGCTGTTTGTTGTAATAAGTCGCGCCGAGAAGTTGTTTGAATGGACTGAAATTCACTTGGTAACGATAATACTCCAGCTGTGTTATCGAGTAATTCGCTAACTGGGAGTGATAAGGTATTGGCAAGGCAATTTAGGAGTGGTTGTGGTAAAAGCTCTACACGACAGCGATCGCGTAACCCTGCCATATAATCGGGATCGGCACCTAATCCTAAACGTACGCGACCATCAGGATTATATGTAAATGCGCCAACAACTTGGCGATCGAGCAAGAAGTCAAACAAATCGCGCATCACTCCTGGATAGTCATCAACGTCATCGGCGAGAACTGCTTGATAACGGCGCAGTAGATGTTGTTGATAGTTGCTATCGGGTAATAAATGTTGATAATACAGCTCAGTAATGATGCCATAAGTCAACAATCCACGTTCTAGACACCAATTTCGCCATTGCAACAGCATTGTCTCTAGTAGAGGCGTTTCTACAATTCCTGTCGTAGTGACTTCTGCTGCGCCAAAACTGCGTTCCAACAAAGGCGCAATTTCTGCGATCGGCGTTCCACTATAAGCTGCGAGTTGCAAAATATCGAGGATACGACGAATTAACCGATACTCACTTACATCCGTACGGCGTAATTCACTGTCAAAATGCGATCGCCACAACCGAGTTGCTAACTCTTGTTCTGTCTCTGGACGTAATCGTACAGGAAACTGTGCCCTTAAGTTGAGGATCTGAATCAGGAGAGGCCAAAATAACATCACCTCGTCTTGCAAAAAACCCAAAGGAGTTTTGGCACGAACAGGATATTTTCCTGCGGTGGCACTGACAATTCTTTCTGCTAGTTCCCGACGATTCTCATCGTTTGCCGCTAAACACAATAGGGCTGGTGCTGTTTGATACTTGCTTAAGTATTCTTGACTATTTACAGCATTACGCTGCCTACGGGTATCAGATTGCCCGTTAGTCTTGTCTACCCAGGTGGAAAACTGCACTATCAAGCGAGTAGACTTACCGCTACGACTCGAACCTTCAATCCAAACCGAATCTGAAAGCACTAACTGTAACCTCTGAGATTTGTTAAGATACCTCGTACATTGATTAACTAATAAAAATTACTATACAAGGCTGGATAACTGCCTGCCATGAAAAGGTCTATTCCCCAACAAGTTTACTCATTCTTAGTAAAAGCACAGCAGTGGTATTTAGATACACCCGAGCGCTCTTTAGAAGAAGCATACAAAGCAGCCTTATTAATTAAGGCAATGGAAGATGAGCACTTTAACGGTCAAAAGATAGCACAAAATCCAAATTATGGTAGTAGTGCGATCGCCTACTTTCAATCAGAACTTAAGAAACATTTAAAAACTATCCGGATGCGCCTTACAGAGTTTAAGGCGAGTCGTTCTTGGATTAATCCAGACTATCAAAATATTACTAAAATTACTAAAAATGATGGCACATTTACTGACAAAGACTCCTTTGCAATTCAAAAAAGAAATAATCAATCACGGATTCTAGAGAAGCTTAGGTTTATTGATGATATTCTAGCTAAATACGATCCGGAAGCAAGTGTTGATGCTGTTGTTACTGAAACACCCATTGTTCCTGCGAACGTAGCAAACCCAGAGCCGAAACTTGCGCCTAACGTTGTTGTTAAAAACACTAGTACTGCTAAGAAACCAAAAACTAAGGCTGAAACAACAAGTGTTCTACCACGGTCTATTCTTAGCACTATTAATCGCCTTAAAGTTGAGTTAGATCCCCGCGCGGAAACTGAAGTTGTTAAAAATTTTCGTAATTCCCAAAAACGAACATTTATTTCTATTAGGTTAATCCTTTTACTAATTATAGTACCTTTTCTGACTCAACAGTTATCAAAGAATTTGATTATTAGTCCGATAGTCGAACACTTTCGTAACTCCCAAGAAGTTGTTATCTTTCTTAATCCAGAGATGGAAGAAAGAGCCTTAATTGAAATGCAAAGGTTTGAAGAACAGCTTAAATTTAGAAATCTTTTGAATGAAGAAATGCAGCTTTCTCCTATCCAAATTGAACAACAAATGCATGAGAAAGTCAGAGAACTTGTTGAACACTTTCGTCAAGAAAGTTCCAATGCAGTCAAAAATGTATTTGCTGATTTATTATCTGTAGGAGCTTTTACATGGTTAATTGTCACAAGTAGAAAAGAGCTAGAAGTCCTTAAAGAATTTATGGATAATGTTGTTTATGGATTGAGTGATAGTGCCAAGGCATTTATTATTATTCTATTTACAGACATCTTTGTCGGATTTCACTCAACACACGGCTGGGAGGTTTTATTAGGAACTGCGTCGCGTCATTTTGGTTTACCTGAAAATAGAGATTTTATTTTCTTATTTATTGCAACATTTCCAGTCATTTTGGATGCTGTGTTTAAGTATTGGATTTTCCGCTACTTAAATCGGATTTCACCATCAGCTGTTGCAACTTATCGTAATATGAATGAGTAGGCTTAGGGGCTAGAAGAGGGGTGAGGAGCGAGTGAAAAGAGTGACTAATGACTATTAACTGGGAACTAACCAAGGCGCAACGATGCTGGTAGTTTGATTATTTAACCGGAGATGATATTAAATATTCCCTCTTCTTTCTCGTTCTTGTAGTCGCTCTAAAAAAGCTTCTAAAGAACGCTTACGTGCCAAAAGATATTGCATTTTTTGGAAACGGGCAACTGCAAGACTTACACTAGCTAACTGTTCGACAGGACAAGGATAAGACCACTTTTGACCAAAAGTATCAACACCACAAAGGCGATAGCCTGGACGAGGTGATTCACAGGTAACTTCACTTTGATTGAACTTATAAGTCTCTGTTATATAGTCTACAGTTATAACTTCTGGTGTAGAATTTTGAGACTGCGACTCTAGCCAACCATCAACAATTGGTCCTTCTTGATAAAGATCTTTAATTTGTTGGACAATTTGCCGAATTTGGTTTTTGCACGTAGCCGCATCCATTTTTGGTTTGGGTAGAAATCGCCTGTAAGTTGAGTGATTGGTTTTGCGATCGCTGTTACTAGTACTAATAAACTGAGGTAACTGTGGTTCTCTATATGTTTGATCTGAAGCTGAAAACGAGTCGTCAACTTGTGGAGAGTGATGTGCAGACATTTGTTGCTTCGTCTTGTCGCTGCGAATTTTAAAAGAATAGCTGTGATTCAACGCAGTATCTTGAGGTGAGGCAGAAGTGCTGATAATTTTTGCCTGGTGCCGATTTGGCTCTAATTTTCGTAGTTTTGGCTTCATAGTCTCCATCCGAGGAATCAGCAGCTTGTTTATTTTTAATGTCAAAAATGCAGTTATTGAAGAAACTCCTCAAGTATCGCATTTCTAGTCATGATACTGGTGGTAATTTTATCTGTTAGCAGCAGTTAGTACCAAAAATCAGTACAAAATATTGTATGACTTAAAATAGATAAGGGTGAGTTTGAGCAAAGTAATTCTTGTAACAGGACCAGCAAAATCTGGTAAAAGTGAATGGGCTGAAAACTTGGCTACTCAGACGGGTAAACCTGTCATTTATGTCGCAACCGCATTAACTGACGAAAATGATACTGAATGGCTGTCTCGAATTGAACAACACCGCCAGCGCCGCCCTAAAGCTTGGGTAACATGGGAAATTCCACTGCAATTAGTTGATGCAATTACGACGTCTCAAGATAGTTGTCTTTTAATTGATTCATTAGGTACTTGGGTAGCTAATTTGCTAGAGCAAGATCAGAGTAACTGGGAGCATACTATACAAAACTTGTGCTCAGGGTTGCAAGATGCTGAGCAGGATGTGATTCTGGTAGCAGAAGAAGTAGGGTGGGGAATAGTTCCTGCTTATCCTGTTGGGAGAACTTTTCGCGATCGCCTAGGTCATTTAGTGCGTCGAATTGCAGCGATCGCTGATGTTGTTTACTTGGTTGCTGGCGGCTATGTACTGAATCTTACAGAGTTAGGTTCTCCTTTACCGTCATATAAGCCATGAAGCACCTAAGAATGGCTAAGTTAAGCTTTTCTTCCTAGCCATCTACCAAAGTTATTTGTCACTATTGAGTAGTAGATCAGTATATTTATACAATCCCTCGCCCCTTGCCCCTAATCCCTCACCCCTATCTTTGTTATGGCATCAGAACAAGAAGTGAGACAATATCTTGCCTACTGGTTTCAACTAGGCAAGAGAGTTATAGTAAACAACACTCAACAAGTTATCAAGCCAAAACTTGTGATTCAAAGTGGTCAGTATAGCCAAGAATTTGAAAATTGTTGGCAGCAACTAAAAGCATCGGATTTAAATGAATCCTACCTAGAAGGTACAGAACAATCGATTGCTGAACTACTGACGCCTGCTTGGGAGATGAATTCCTGTGCCCGTTGTGCTATGCCTGTACCAATTCCTAGTGTAGGAGTTCCTTCACTGTCTTGTCCCTGTAATGATTTACCGACTTGGCCTAACACTGAAGTTCCCGCACCGCGATCG
The DNA here is from genome assembly GCF_002749975.1 of Gloeocapsopsis sp. IPPAS B-1203. Lineage (NCBI taxonomy): Bacteria > Bacillati > Cyanobacteriota > Cyanophyceae > Chroococcidiopsidales > Chroococcidiopsidaceae > Gloeocapsopsis > Gloeocapsopsis sp. IPPAS B-1203. The sequence goes on from NZ_PEIG01000004.1 coordinate 128,571, forward strand.
CCTGTTAATTCCCAAGCGCAACTTGCAGATATTCGCGATCGCCTTCTTGGTATTCCTCATCAAGGTAACTAGCAAAAATTTATGTCTGTGTTGTCAATACCAGTATTTGTTCACATAGGTTTATATCAATCAAATATGACTGGGGTAGGGTAGGCATCTTGCTGCCCTGCCTGTTATTGCTATGACGGTTGCAGTTTTCTGCAATTAACCTGTCTCATTAATGAACGCACATTAGCACTTTATACCAGTGCAGATATCAATTGCTTTCAATTACTTTAGAAGAATGCTTGAGTAATGTACTAATTATTCGTCTATGAGCTAACGCTATAAAGATAGAAAATTAGCGTTTTGCAAGCTTTGTATATTCTTCTATTTATTGCTGTATCAATTGTGACTTTTCAAGATATTGTTTTGTCACTACTTTATTTTAGTAGTGCAATCTGGTTAGTTGCATCTTACTTGAAAACTCAAAAAGCTTTGCAGTGGTGGTCTTGCAGTCAATCAATTAAGCTTGCTAATGAGGCTAAACAAATTAGGGGCAGTTTACTACAAGAATCATGCTGTATGCGCCGTAGTATCGAGCGCTCAATTACTGAACCAGGAACTGCTAAAAGTAGTCAAGAATGGATACAAACTGTTGAACTGCTACATCATTCTTTAGCTCATTTAGGCGATCGCCTTGCTCCTCCTCATGTAGAATACAGTTTACCCTTAGCCATTGAATTCCTCATCGAATCGTGGCAAGCCAAAGCTCAGCTAAACATTAAGATACAACTACCAAAAGTGTGGCGGGACGAACTCCCCGATCGCAGCATCATTATTCTCCAAATATTAGACGAATTACTGAGAATGTTTTCAGTAAAAAATTTAACAAAATTTTCCCTAGAAATTAGCCTAATTCCACTACAATACGAACTCAATGAGCTAGCGATTGCAATTTCCTACCCTGATGTTCAAACACTTCTACTCTGTTCCAATTTAAAAGAACTGAAGTATCTTAAACAAACCTTTAGCTTCCTCACTTCTGGACAGTGCTTCTGTCGCAGAAAAAATCTCACCGAAACGTTATATTTTCGCTGGCGATCGCCTAAAAGGAGTTAAGCTATGAGCAATAATTTATTACAGCAAAAGCAAAAAATTCTTGTTATTGACGACCACGAAACTGTGCTTAATGGAACAATTTATGCTCTTAAGCAGCACTATCCAGAAGCAGAAATTCGCACAGCACAAACGGCACAACAATTACTAGAACAATTACCCAGTTTCAAACCCGATCTTGTGGTCATGGATCTTTCGATTCCAGAAAAGGTGGGGGAAGATGATAAATCTGATGTAGGTATTCAACTACTCAAGACATTAATGCAGCAATATCCTACGCTGAATTTTACAATCCAAAGTAGTTATATGAAAGCTTTAGTACGCATTAAACCTGCCATTGATGCTCATCAAGGAGGCTTCACTGTAGCAGATAAAAGTCTTTCTACCAAAGAAATGTTAAAGCGAGTGGATTGGGCTTTACAAGGTTTGACCTATACGAAAGACTTAAAAGCTATACATAATGGATTAGAAATTAAACAAGACTGGCTGACACTATTGCAACTCGCCTTTGAAGAAGAATTACAAGATAAGGAAATTGCCAAACGAATGTTGGTATCGGATCGTACTGTGCGCCACTACTGGACGAAAGTTCAAGACGTACTTGATGTCTATCCTGATGAAGGCAAAAAGAATATCCGCATTCAAACTGAAAAACGTGCCAGAGAAGCAGGGTTAATTGATTAGTTAGCAATTAGCAATTAGATTACAGCTAACAACAAAAATTGAATAGTGAGTAGGGTAGGCATCTTGCTTGCCCAAGCCCAAGTACATTTCATTAACTTAACTACTGCGCGGAATTATAAGTTGTGAATTACGAACTTTGAATAAAGTTAACTCAAAACTTAAAACTCAAAAGAAAGGTATTTAGTGAAACGCGGTGTTTGGCAAAAAATTCGTAATACATATGCACGCTGGCGGATTGGTGCGCTACCAGGATTCACTTTTTTGGGATTAATCATTTTTGTACGTTTAACAGGGTTTTTTCAATATCACGAGTGGTTAGTTTTTGATAGTTTCCTGCGTTGGCGCCCAACAGAAGAAGTTGATGACCGAATTACGATCATTGGCATTAATGAAACAGATATCCAAAACCTAAAAGCGTATCCAATACCCGATCGCGAACTTGCTTTATTAATTAATACATTACAAGAATATCAACCAAGAGCAATTGGTTTAGATATTGTCAGAGATCACCCTGTAGAACCAGGTCATCAAGAACTCACTACTGTATTTGAGAAGAGTAAAAACCTGTTTGTCGTTGAGAAGGTAATACCACCAGAGACAATTGCCCCACCACCGACAGTATCTACAGCACAGATTGGGTTTATCGATGCAGTGTTTGATGAGGATGGACGCTTGCGGCGTAGTTTGCTAGGAACGCCAAATCCACAAAATTCTCAAGACTATAAACACTCATTAACTCTACGTCTAGCAACAGCTTATTTAGCTTCTGAAGGGATAAGTTTAGAAAACGGCATTCGCGATGTGAAAACAATGCGGTTTGGTGGTGTTGAACTACCGCGCATACATCCGTATTCTGGTGGATATGTCAGAACAGATGCAGGTGGACTGCAAATTCTACTGAACTATCGTAACAATCAAAACCCATTTCATGCCTTATCTCTTGATGATGTCAAAAGTAGGAATTTTGACCCTGCGTGGTTGCGCGATCGCATCATTATTATTGGTATGACTACTCCTAGTGCCAAAGATGTTTTCAATGTTACGGCGATCGCCAGCAGTCATTCAGCACCTGGAGAGATTTACGGAGTCGAGGTTCAAGCCCATGCGGTAAGTCAAATTATTAGTACAGTCCTTGATGGGCGATCGCTGATTTGGACTTGGGCAGATGGATGGGAATATTTATGGATTATCAGCTGGGGTATTGTCGGCATTATTTTAGGATGGCTACCGCTAGCACCACACAAAAACTTTATTGGTGTTGGAATCGCCAGCATTTGTCTTGTGGGTGCGAGTTATTTACTGTTGACATGGTGGGGCTTGTGGATTCCTGTTGTACCCACAGTACTTGTTTTAGTTTTAAATGGTGTGGGACTCACGGCTTTTTATCAATATGACCGCGCGATGCGATCGCGCTTGAATGAGCGTCAGTCAACAATTAATCACACCTACACTACTATCCACAATGGACCTTTACAAACGCTGAAATTACTCATTAAACAATCTCGCGATCGCGATATATATCAAGATGAATTAATCTCAAAGTTGACACAGATTGATAGTGAATTAAGAGAAGTCTACGAATCTCTCGAAAGAGAAGTTCAAACCCAAGAACACAGTTTACGTATTGGTAGCGGGCAAGAAATTAACCTAAATGCCCCTCTACACGAAACTTTATACCAAGTTTACAGCCAAACTCTCGAACGCGATTTTCCCTGCTACAAAACACTTCAACTGAAAATACCCAACTTTGAGCTAATTGATGAAAAACACCTTAGCATTGAGCAAAAACGCAGTCTGTGTCAATTTTTGGAAGAAGCTTTATGCAACGTTGGTAAACACGCCAAGGGAGTTACCCGCTTAAGAACTGATTGTCTGCAAAAAGAAGACCAATGTATTATACGTGTCAAAGACAACGGTTCAAATTCCAGTGTATCTTCTGAAGGTCGCGGAACCAAACAAGCCATGCAGCTTGCTCGACAACTACGAGGAAAGTTTCACCGCCAATCATCTCCTGAAGGTACTTTATGTGAATTAACTTGGCGTCCTAAAAAGTCTTGGTTTAGTTAAAATTATGAGTTCTCAGTTTTGAGTGTTGAGTTGAGAAAATTCAAAATAGTTGCCTCCGGCACCTTTGTTCGCTTTCCAAAACTCTTTCACTATTGACTGGGTTCACTCACCCCTCGCCCCGCGCTCCTCACCCCTGTTCTAGCCACTTAAGTCTCACTTTGTATTTTTCTGTCATTGCGTTAGCTCAAATCTGCTATTTCTTTAACATAAAGCACCGATGAAATTGAAATATTTCTCTCATATTGTGAAACTGAAGCGTTGAAGAATCTATTATGTTAAGCAAACTTACTAAAATTCTCAAAAAACGCATTGATAGCAAGTTAGTCACAAGTTGTATTTTGGTTTACTCTTTAGTTCTCGGTAACACTGTTCTTGCTGAATACAGACCACCTGCTGATCAAAAACCTCCCACAACTAGGACAACTAGTACAGTGACGAGAACAGGGGGATGTCGCGGAGATCAACAAACAACACTAACAGCTCTTGCGCCTCAAAAACATACTGGACAAACAGTTTCTTCTCATCCAACTTTTGCGTGGTTTGTCCCTGATACAGAATCTCATCCGCTTGAATTTCGGCTTTATAGATATGAAGCAAGCGGCGATCGCGCACTCATCCAAAAGATTCAATTACAAAGCGATCGCGGGATCATGTCTCTTTCTCTACCGCTTGATACACCACCTTTAGTAACGGGACAAAAATACCATTGGCGAGTTGTTCTCTTGTGCAATCCAAATCGTCCTTCTAGTGCTTTAGTCACAGGTGCAGATCTCGATGTTGTCGCAACACCACATGAGTTGGCAAGCAAACTAGCAACAACTAATAACCCACAACAAAGATCCCATCTCTATGCAAGTGCAGGTTTATGGTACGACGCCCTAAGTGCAGCTTTAACTGCTACGAATACGCAACAAAGGCTTGAGTTAGAGTTATTAGAAGATTTAGCTCAGTTAGAAGAAGTGGATGATGCACATATGGTCAAATACAGTAGTCGCATCAGACCTATTATCGAGCTAGAACGACAACAAAATACATCGTACTTGTATTAAGCTGTCTGAGAGCAGGCAAGATGCCTACCCCAATTAACTATAACCAATTGCCAATGAGAATAAATGGTGCCCAGTAGGCTGGATGAGTGTATATACCACCTTGTTCAATGAGTGATAATTGGGCTTTTTGGAGAGCTTGTGCTTTGCTCATTCTAGACTCTTTTAAGCTTTCATAAAATTGTGCGGCTACTTGTGCAGTTGCAGCATCTTCAATTGACCATAGCGATGCTAAAGCACTTTTTGCACCGGCTTGGACTGCGACGCCAGCAAGACCTAAAGCAGCGCGATCGTCTCCGATCGCAGTTTGACAAGCCGTTAAAGTCAACAGTTCAATAGGTTCTGTACTCTTGTTAGTACTGCGGATCAGCGTATCAAGTTCGGTAATTGTTAGCTTCTCTTGATTTCCAGTGACGAGAAACGTATTTTCTGGAACAGTGCCAAACACTCCATGAGTGGCAATATGAATAATTGGATAAGTGTTTCCGCTCAACTCTTGTTGCAAACGCGTACGGTTAAACTCTTCGTTTAATAAAGGTGTACTACCTTTTAAATGTTCTTGAACTTCACCAATTTCTTGTTGTACATAGGGTAGTGGTGCAAATTCTTGACCGTCAATTTCAACTCTTTCGGTTAATCCTAACGCAAGTGCGCGTAAATTCTGTGGATTTGAGGCTTTTAACTCAGTCAAGCTTAAGCCAGGAGTTGTTGCCACAGCATATTTTTGAATTAAAAACTTTTCTCCATCATGCAACGCAGCCATTGGCACACTGCGTAAAATTCCATCTTGGATAAAAACAAGGGTATTAATCTGTGCTTGTTCTAATTCAGCTGTAAATGGACGAATTAACCAATCATAAACTTTCTGCGCAGATTGAGGATTGTAATCATCAAAAAAGCTTTCAAGTCCTAAACGAAATTCGTTGATTTCTTTCCTCAGACTTTCATTATCTTTATCCAACCAAGTGATTTTCTTATTACCATTAGGTAAACTAGCAATAATCGCCGTACGTTCATCTAAAATCAACGAACTAAAAATTGCGGTATTTCTATCTATGCTACCGATATTTACTCCCTGCTGATTGACAACTGTCAAAGCACAGTCATCACCAAAATAATTCTGAAGTTCTGCAAGTTTAAGTGAATCTGCTGTTGTGAGTACAGAACTAAGATTTTTAGTATTTGCATCTGTTGCAGCTAATAAAATAGCAGGTGGAACATCATCTAGTTTCAGTGCAATTAACTCGCGATAAATAGGTTCAACATTGTCTCGAAAATCAAATTGGAGATCGCGGTTAGCTGTCAGAATTTCGTCGCGAATTGTTTCAATAGTTGTTATTGCTTTTTCATACGCACTAATTGCTGCTGGCTTTTGATTTTGTGTTTGATAAATTCTGCCAGTTTGCCATTCCCAAAGATAAAGACTATCTTTATCTTGTTCGGCTGCCCACCGTGCTTGTTGTGTTAGTTTTAATGCTTGTGTGTAGTCTTGACGACATTCGTAAATATGACCAAGTTCACCTACTGCAAAGGATAAGGCACGATTATCTTGAGTTTTTTGGGCAATGCTAGTAGCCTGTTTCAGCAATGCGATCGCATTTGGTTGAACTTCTGCATTTAGGCATTCTAAGGGTGAATTGATACTTGATTGTTTTTTAGCTAGGTCAATTGCTGTGTAAATTTTGTTGCGGTTATCAGGTAGTTGCTGCCATAGTGCAAGTGCTTGTTGATTTGCTTGCGCGGCAGCAATGGAGTTTTTTTGACGATAATATAATGGAATTAAATTGATGTAAGCACGAGTTTGATTTATTCGATCGTTTTGTTGCTGTGCTAGTCTTAGGCTATTTTGAAAAAATTCTACAGCTTTTGTATTGTTACTTACTACTTCTTGTCGTAATTGATTTGCTTGTTCGCTTTCGCCAAGCTGTTCTGCAGATTTTGCCTGGCGATCGCCTACCTGGCTCAGATTACTATAAGTATTCCCTAAGCTATTCAAAGCAGAGATATGCAGTTGCGGATTAGCGATTTCAGCGGCAATTTTTAAGCTATTTTGCAGATAGTTGATGGCTTGTAAATAATCACCGCGAATGCGATAAGCTTCGCCTAAACTTCCCCAAGCTGCGGCTTCTCCTAATAAATCTTTGTGCGATCGCGCAATACTCACTGCTGTTTGGGGAAGACATTCTTGGTTTGGTTGTACTGCACCACATAAAAGGGCGATCGCCTGACGGTTTTGCCCCATACTGCTATAAGATTGGGCTTGTTCGGTGAAGAGTCTTCCTGTTTGTTGTCGATCAATCGGGCGGTAGTAGGCGATCGCTTGTTCCCAGTATTGAATTGCTTGGTTGCTTTGACCAAGTTGTTGATAAGTTCGGGCTAAATTTTCTGCTACTATTGCTACTTCTTGCTGACTATTGTTAGCTTTTTGATATAAGATTAACGCTCTGTGCCAAGGTGCGATCGCGCCGTTATAGTCTCCTGCTTGATAACGTTCAATTCCTTGCTGAACAAACTGATCAGCATAAGGAGGCGTCTGTGCTTTTAAGGGGATACCCCACCATAAGCAAATAGTCAAACTACTGAGGAACAAAAGTCCTAAGAAGCGACGAACGCGAATTTTACGGTAACTACTTAACATAGGAATGTTTGATGATTTAATTACAACTATGTCTTGAAACTAAAATCATTAAAAGAGTCTTTAAGTATCTCCTTTTCACAAAAAATATGTTACTCATCTTTGAATAAACACTTAAACTATTGTTAGCCTTTAAAGCTTGCAATATAGTTTAAAGCTAATTAAGGGTGGTAAAAGCTTAAGAACTGTTAAACATTTTTAATCATAAAAACTTAATTAAAAATAATCGAAATTATCATTTCGTTAATCGTCATTTATTTCATTGAAAATAGCTGTATTGATCCCAATAGGACTTTTGGAGAGAGGCAGAATTGATGAAGAATGATATAGCCCAAATTAGGGGCTGGCTAAAAGTAGCTAGTACGTTAGCGGTTAGTGGTGCGATCGCGTTGTCTGGAGGAGATGTCTTAGCTCAGCAAAGCAACATTGTACCTGATAGTACACTAGGCAATGAAAGTTCGATTGTTGTGCCCAACTTTCTAGGTCTTCCTATTGAAATAATTGATGGTGGCGCTGAACGCGGTCAGAATCTGTTTCACAGTTTTCAGGAATTTAACGTTAGTGAAGGAAGAGCCGCTTATTTCTATAGTCCGAGTGCAGCAATTCAAAATATTTTGTCACGAGTAACAGGTGGAAACCCTTCTACAATTCTTGGTACGCTTGGTACCTTTGGCGAATCGAATCCTAACTTATTTTTAATTAACCCTCATGGAATTATTTTTGGAGAAGATGCCAGTTTAGATGTAGGTGGTTCATTTGTAGCAACAACTGCCAGTGGAATTCGATTAGGAAATAACGGAATATTCAACGCTTTTGAACCTGCAGCAAGCAATCTACTTACGGTAACGCCATCTGCGCTCTTTTTTAATGCTCTAACTAATCAGGGAAAAATTGTTAACCGCTCCACTGCAACTTCCACGGCACTACTAGGAATTTCTTTTAGAGAGTTATGGTCAAGTGGTTCTATTGTTTTTCCTAACATTAGTGGACTTCAGGTTCCAGAGAATCAGAGTTTATTTTTAGTAGGCGGTGATGTCAGCTTAGAGGGCGGAATTTTATCTGCGCTAGGGGGGCAAATTGAGTTAGGAGGCTTGGCAGAGGTAGGGGTAGTAGGACTAAATGTAGATAGCAACACTCTTAGTTTGAGTTTTCCAGATGGTGTAGATCGAGCAGATGTATCTCTCACTGATGGCTCTCAAGTGAATGTAACCGCTGGAGGTGGAGGGAGTGTAGCGATCAACGCTCGGAATTTGAATATTTCAGGTTACAGTTCTCTATTTGCAGGAATTGATGAAGGGTTGGGAGCATCTGGCTCTCAGGCAGGAAATATTACACTTAATACTACAGGAGCTACAACAATTGTAAATAGTATAATTTTAAACAATGTGGCATCTGAAGCTGTAGGTAAGGGCGGTGATATTAACATTAATACACAGGAACTATCCCTAACTAATGGCAGTATTGTAAGTGCTAGAACGTTTGGACTGGGAGATGCGGGTGACGTAACAATTGATACTGGGCGATTGATTGTCCAGGATGGGTCATTTATCTCAGCTTCTACAGCTGATCAAGGTCAAGCAGGAACTTTGAAGGTGATGGCGTCAGACTCTATAGAACTAGTTGGTACTAGAGCAATTAATACTCCTGAGGGCTTAGTTACCCGACCTAGTAGCTTACTGGCTCAAACTTTTGGTAACGGAACGGGGGGCAATTTAATAGTTGAAACTAAAAATTTAACTATCCAAGACGGGGCAGGAATATCAGTATCTACTTTTAACGAGGGTCAGGGAGGAACTTTGATGGTAAATGCCTCAGATACAGTAGAACTAATTGGCACATCCTCATCTATAACCTCAGCGGTGGGTACTCCCTTGGCTAGCCTGTTACTAGCTGCAACTTTTGGCTCTGGAGACGCTGGGAATTTGCGAATTGACACTAATAAGTTGATTGTACGAGATGGGGCACAAATCCAAGCTACCACTGGAGGCGAGGGTCAAGGAGGAACTATAGAGATAACTGCTTTAGAGTTTGTAGAACTGATTGGTACTTCCTCAGTAGGCGGCTTTTCTAGTGGCTTGTTTACTGAGGCTTTGCGCTTGCCTAATACTGCAGATGGTGGAAATGCTGGAAAGTTGACAATTGAAACTGGAAACTTAATGCTCCAGGATGGAGCGCGGGTATCAACAGCTACTTCTGCAAGCGGTAACGGTGGCGATATTGATATCAAGGTGGGTTCAGCTTCCGTATTTAATGGCGCGCAAATTAATGCTAGTACCAATGGAGAAGGCAGAGCTGGGAGCATCAATATCGATGCACGTGATACTGTTACACTTGATGGAAACAATACTGGACTGTTTGCTAACACTTCTGGACAACAAGATGCAGGAAACTTAACCATTGATACTCAGGAACTAGCAGTCCGTAATGGCGCAAAAGTAGAGGTTCGCACGGCTGGAAGTGGTGATGCGGGATCTTTGACTGTTCGGGCTTCTCAAGCAGTAGAAGTGAGTGGCGAATCAGCAGATGGTGATTTCAGTTTTTTGTCCACCGCAACTGAGAGTAGTGGAAATGCAGGAAAGTTGACGATTGAAACTGGGCGGTTAGTTGTTCGAGACGGAGGTGTTGTATCAACTAGTACCTTTTTTGGTGGTGAAGGAAAAGGAGGAAATTTACACATTAGTGCTGCTGAATCGGTAGAGATTATTGGAACGACAGCAGATGGTCAGTCTCCCAGTGGTTTAAGTGCTGAAACACGTGGTTTTGGAGATGCAGGTAACTTAACAATTGACACTGGACGATTAATTATTCGTGACGGAGGAACCGTAACTGCAGAAACCTTTGGAGAGGGCAATGGGGGAAATCTCACTGTTAACGCTTCTGAGTTGGTGGAAGTAACTGGTGGTGCACCGGATGCTTCTTTTTCTAGTGGATTATCTGCAGAAACACGCGGTTTTGGAGATGCAGGAAACTTAGAGATTATAACTAGTCATTTAGTTGCACAAGATGGAGGATTTGTAGCAGCTAGTGCGCGGGAAGGCAGTACAGGAAACGCAGGAAGTATTACAATCAAAGCCTCTGATTTAGTGGAAGTTATTGGCATGACTCCAGATGGAGATTTTTCTAGCGGTATATCAACCGCAGTGGAAGAAAATACTGAAGGAAATGGGGGAGATTTAACAATTCAAACACAAAGGTTGAGCATCAGAAATGGAGCAATTGTCTCTGCTTCAACTGCTGGAAGTGGTCGGGGAGGTGATATTGATATCCAAGCAGGGGTAGTAAGTTTAAGCGATCGCGCTGAGATCTCTGCTCAAAGTGTTGGAACTGGTACAGCAGGAAATATTAACATTCGTGCTGATGAATCTGTAAATGCTAATAACAGTGATATTGCTACTTCTGCTAATCAATCTGTTGGTGGTGGTATTAATATTGTCGCTGGAAATATTCGCCTGCGTGGTGACAGTGATATTCGTACTAATGTTGCTAGTGGTGCGGGTGGCGGAGGTAATATTACCTTAAGTGCTAACTCTGTTCTGGCTTTCGATGACAGCGATATTCTAGCATTTGCCCGCGATGGTCAAGGTGGCAATATTTTATTGAATACACCTGTATTCTTTGCCGAAAACTTTCAACCTGCTGCATTTAACACGAACCCAGATAACTTAGATAATAATAACCGTGCTGATGTCAACGCAAGTGGTGCTGTAGCTGGAGTTGTCACAATACCTGATGTGAGTTTTATTCAAAATAGTCTGACAGATTTGCCAGAAAACCCTATCAATACTGATACTTTAATTGCCAATAGCTGTATCGCCCGCAGTCCTCAGCAAGGAGGAAATTTCTTAGTTACAGGTGCGGGTGGCTTACCATTGCGCCCTGGAGATTCTGTATCTGCATATCCGACAGGAACTGTGCAGTCTCTTCCTGACGATACATCCTCGCGTCCTTGGCGATTAGGCGATCCTATTGTAGAACCACAAGGAGCCTATCGCTTGACAAATGGACGATTACTATTAAGTCGCGAGTGTTTTTGACATACTCCCTGACTATCACGGTGCAGGGATTCTAGTTCTTGGTTCGCAGAAGTCCACTTGCTATATCAGATTGCTCATCAATAGTAGAGGTGGTCTTCTCCCCAAGCTTTCGCTCAATAGAGCCAGATTCCTCTTGCCCAGAGGTACTGTTGCTTTGCCACTCAACACCTAACACCTTCATGCCCTTTTTTAAAATATTGATTGCCGCATTTGTATCACGACATATCTCAACCTTGCATCTAGGGCATGAGTGAGTCCTAGTACTAAGTGACTTTTTCACCCGATGACCGCAAGACGAACAATCCTGGGATGTGTAGTTGGGAGGTACAGCTACCACTGCTTTGTCCCAAATCTTACCGTAGTAGTCTAACCATTGAGTGAACTGATACCAACTAACGTCAGAAATTGATTTAGCCAAGTGATGATTCTTGACCATGTTCGCAATCTTTAGATCCTCATATACAACCACATCGTTAGAGTGGACTACGCACCGAGCAGTCTTTATTGCCCAGTCTTTACGCTGTCTTTGGATTTTTAGATGAACTCTACCACATCTATTTCTTGCTTTGTGGTAGTTGTTCGATTGAGGTTTTTTACCCTTAACAAACTTCTTACTTAAACGCTTTTGAGCCTTTTTAAGCCTGCGTTCTGACTTTCTTAGGAATTGAGGATAACTGACTGCGTTATCATTTTGGTCTTTAGTGAAGTATTTTAACCCTAAGTCCAAGCCGACTACATTGCCAGTGTATTGACCAACTTCCTTGCGGTCAGCATCAAAGCAAAATTGAGCGTAATAACCGTCAGCACGACGCACTACACGCACACGATTGATTTTTAATCTCAATAAGTCTTCCCTTGTTTCTTTGTTGCAGTACAAAGATAAGGAACCTATTTTAAATCCATCGGTGAAGACAATACTCATGCCATCGTCTGACAACTTCCAGCCAGATACCTTGTATTCGACAGAACGACAATGTTTTTTAAATTTAGGATATCCTTTCTTTTTCTCCCCTTTTTTGCAACGAGTATAGAAGTTAGAGATTGATGCCCAAGCTCTTTCGGCACTGGCTTGACGGGCGGCAGAGTTTAATGCATGAGCAAAACTAAACTCTTTGGCTAAGTCCTTGCACAGCTTATACAAGTCTGCTTTACCAACGTTTTGATTATCTATCCAATAACGGACTGCTTTATTTCTAATAAATTGAGCAGTCTTGATGGCATCATCAATAGCTTGGTATTGTGACTTCGTTCCGTTTAGTAGCTTGGCTTCTCTTACTATCATGCTATTATTTTATCATGCATTATTGCAGATAAAACAATACAATAAAATAAAAAGTCCCCCTTCTAGGGGGAGGCTTTAGACCCAATTTTTCGGTAAAAAGAAAGACAAATTAATATTTATGTTCTTTAAAACCAGCTACTCGATGCAGAAGTCAAAATAATTTTATAGAGAAAACAAAAATGCTAGCTAGCTCTCGTCGCAACAATGAGTATTTTTCTGTTGCTAGTGCTAATGAGTCTTTAGAAAAATTACGTTCAACGTCTAAAGTACTTGAGTCAGGAATTTTACCAGAATTTGACGATTCACTATTAAACAGTAGGACATCTTATAGTTCAAGTATCTCTAATTCAGTAACACCACTTGCACCTGATCCTGGGAGTACTTTGGGTACTGCATACAATCTCGGTACTCTCAATCGTCCGTTTACCCTCACTGATTTTGTCGGCAATAAAAATGTTTCTGATATTTATCGCTTTAACTTAGCAAGTACTAGTAGTTTCAACTTATCTCTAAACGGCTTAACCGCAGATGTTAATGTCGAATTACTTAATGGTAGTGGTACGCGCATTAGATTTTCTAACGCTTCTGGCACAACCTCAGAATGGATAGACAGTATCCTAAATACAGGGACTTACTATGTTAAGGTCTTTCAGCACAGTGGCAACACGAACTACCGATTAAGCTTATCTGCTACACCAATTGTCAATGGTGTCCGTACTGTTTTAGGAAACTTAGGCGCAGATACATTTACTTGGCAATCTGGCTTTAATCGTACAGTCATTTCTGGCAATGGCAATGTGGATTTTGGTAGTGGAGGATTAGATACACTGAATCTTGCTCTTGCTAACATTTCCTCAACTACAACTAGATTAAATCTTGCCAATGCTAATGGAGGAGGGGTGCTTTATAACCCTGGAAACGGTGTGCGTGTATTTGATGCGATCGCACTTAACAATAACAATCAAATTCTATTTGAAGGAATTGATCGCATTCGCTTTGCAGATCGAACAATTAACCGCTTTGTCAGACCTAATGATCCCTTGTTTAATCAACAGTGGAATTTACACATGATGGGTGTGCATAATGCTTGGTACTTTACTAAAGGTTCCACAAATGTCCTGATTGGCGTTCAAGATACAGGGTTGGGAGTTAATAACAATGGTAATGTTCACCCTGAACTACGCGCAGGCAATACTATTAGATTTGATAATAACTACCGCGATGAGTTTACAGGTGGAGACTATTACACTTCCCACGGTAGTGCAGTTCAAGGCATTATTGCAGCGAGAAGTAATAATGGCATGGGAATGAGTGGCATCAACTGGAATTCTCCGGTTTTTAATATTGATGTATTAGGCGGAAATCACGCAGATTATAACTTGGCTGACGCTACCAAAGTCATGATTAATCAAGCTAATAGTCAGGGGCGAAAGCTGATCGTTAATATGAGTTTAGGAGGGGGAGGTCGTGATTTTGCATTTGAGCAATTAATTGCTAACAATCAATCAAATGCTTTGTTTGTTATTTCCTCTGGTAACAGTGATATCAATAGTATTTCTTACCCTGCTAACTTAGCTTCAATTTATAGCAATGTCATCGCAGTAGGTGCTTCTTGGGGTACTCGTAATGCAAACAATGGTGCAACCACACCAGGCGATCGCATCTCATATCCAGAGATCTGGGGTTCTCAGTATGGAACTGGACTTACTTTGATGGGACCATCAGAGGTTATCGCACCTTATGCTAATCTCAATGGACAATTTAGGTACTGGGGAACAGGAAGCACTCCTGGATTTAATGGCACTTCAGCCTCAGCACCAAACGTCGCAGGTGTCGCATCTTTAGTATGGAGTGCTAATCGCAATCTTTCGGCTACCCGAATCAAGCAAATATTATCACAAACAGCTTTTGATTTAGGTGCAAGAGGCTACGATACAGTTCATGGTCATGGATTTGTCAATGCTGATGCTGCTGTCCGACGCGCAATGGCAATTGGACGAGGTGCTGCATAACTGCAATGCAACAATGCCTACTACTAACTACGGCGATGAACTAAAGTTGCACTAGACTGATCTGTTGCTAAAACGACTAATTCACTAATGTTAACGTGTGGCGGGCGACTGGCACAGAATAAGACAATATCTGCAATATCTTCGGCAGTGAGAGGAGTTATTCCTTGGTAGACTTTCTTTGCTCGTTCCACATCTCCATGAAAGCGAACTTGACTAAACTCAGTTTCCACCATACCAGGATCTACCGAACTAACACGTATAGGAGTACCGAGTAAATCCATCTTTAAACCTTCTGAGAGTGCTCTTACCGCTGCTTTTGTAGCACAATAGACACTACCACCTGGGTAAGCTTGATGTCCGGCAATTGAACCAATATTGATGATATGTCCTCGTTCGCGATCAACCATTCCTGGTACAAGTAAGCGAGTCATGTAGAGCAAACCCTTAATATTAGTATCAATCATCTCCTCCCAGTCTTGAATATCGGCTTCGTACAGTTTGTCTAAACCTCGGCTTAAACCAGCGTTGTTAATTAAAACATCAACATTTATCCAAGGTTCAGGAAGAGATTTCAGTGCTGATTCTACTGAGGAGCGATCGCATACATCTAAGGACAAACAATGAACCTGAGTAGCTTGCTTAAGTTCACTGGCTAGTTCCTCTAAGCGATCTAAACGACGGGCTACAAGAATCAATTTTGCTTTTTCTTGAGCAAAAGCTTTAGCACAAGCTGCCCCAATTCCACTACTTGCTCCTGTAATGAGAACAACTTTGTCTTGAATTGAAAATCCCATGTGGTTGTGTTTAATGAATATATGGCTGCTTTTAAGCCCTCCGACTAAAGTCGAGGCTACTTAAACGAAGTGTACGAAGGTACACTAATCAGGAAAATTATCAGTAATTCCACGGAGGTGAACTTTGTTTTTTAGCTGCGAATTTATTCGCACTCGCTCCTAAGCTACCAACTGATTGCGGTTAGTGTAAACTTGCTGTACGTATTCTAGGTCTAGATCGCATAAGTAATCGACAACCCAGTTGGCTTGTCGTTGCAACATATGAAATGGATAAGTATTTGCTATACCAACAACAGGAATTCCAGCACTTTTAGCTGCGGTGATTCCGGCTGGGGTATCTTCAATTGCCAAACACTCTGTTGGTTGTAAGTTTAAATCAGGTTCTAGTTCGTTTAGTTTTTCTACAGCAAGGAGATAACCATCTGGTTCGGGTTTACTTGTCGCGATATCATCGCCTGCAACAATGACAGAGAAGTATTCAGTTAAACCAAGACGATTTAAAACAAGTTCCACTTCAGAACGTAATGCACCACTGACAACTGCTAGTTTGAGATGATGCGATCGCAATTGAAAAATGAGATCTTCTAACCCTGGGTATGTGGGCAACTTTTCTAGTTTTTCTAGTTCTTGTTGATATGCTTCAGCTTTTCGTTGAATAATGCGAGTGAGATATTCATCACTGACAACTCGACCTCGACGCTGCAATAATTCGCGGATACAAGCGCGATCGCTGCGTCCTAAGCAGACTTGGCGATACTCTCCTGGCTTGGGGCGCAGATTCTCTGCAATTAAAACTTGATCGATGAGTTGCTGGTGAATGGGTTCATCGTTAATAATCACACCATTGAAATCAAATAAAATCGCTTTTAAAGTCATACTGCACTGCCTCAACTAAGCTGGAGAAGGTATCCACCCTTCAAGCGGAATGTCTTCTTCAGTGCAATTGCTCACTCCTTCCTTTTGTATTATCGGTTTTACCCCGCGAGTGACTTGATGAATGAACCATAAATCTTTTGTCTGCACAGCTCCAAACCCTGCTGCACCCATCCAAGCATCAACACTTGCTGCTGCAAAGTCACGGATGTACGGTTCTTCAAATACGTTATTGAGCCAATCTAGTTGACGCAGTGTTTTTTGATTTCCATCGAGAATTAACACTTCACCTCCGGTGGTGAGTAAGCGAAAGCTTTCTTGCAAAATGGCTTGAGAAACAGCTGATGGTGTCTCGTGGAACAGTAATGAAGCTGTGACAACATCAAAACTAGCATCAGGAAATCCTGTATGTTCCGCATTCCCATGACGCCATTTGATATCTAGATGAGCAGTTTTTGCCTTATGCTCTGCCATCACTAACATATACGGCGATAAATCTAAACCAATCACCTCAGCAGAAGGAAACGCCTGTTTGAGCATTAGTGTTGTTGATCCAGTACCGCAGCCTAAATCAAGAATGCGTCGTGGATGACTTTGAATTGTGTCAATTAGTCCCTGACGTATCAGAGTTTCGTTCGGCGGTAATACATATTGCGTAATCGGATCGTAAGATACAGCTGCGCCAGGGTTGAGATAGCCCCGCTCAATGCCGTGGAAGTTTTGACTGCTGTAATATAAAGGTGTTTCTACATCCGCTCGCCGAAATCTTGCTGCTTCTTGCTGCCAATCAATACTCTCATAAAATTGCCGCAACTCTTTTTCATTAATAAATGAACGGACAATAGGTGAGAGAAAACGTTCCCAAATGGTATCTTGCCTCGGCATAGGAATTAATCTAAATAAGCGTGGATGGCGATCGCATT
Source organism: Gloeocapsopsis sp. IPPAS B-1203 (assembly GCF_002749975.1). NCBI lineage: Bacteria > Bacillati > Cyanobacteriota > Cyanophyceae > Chroococcidiopsidales > Chroococcidiopsidaceae > Gloeocapsopsis > Gloeocapsopsis sp. IPPAS B-1203. The sequence continues at coordinate 146,019 of NZ_PEIG01000004.1, forward strand.
AAGGTTTATACCCTTTCTTTACAAATTGTAATATACAACTGCTAAGAACTGCTCTAATTGTCAGCGTAATTTCTAGCACTAATTATATAAGTTTTAAATTTTTACATGAAATATTCAACTCAATTAATAAAGAGTACATTTCCTTCTTTTGGGTGATGCATTTTTTTTATTAACTTTACCTAACAAAAATGATAGCAATATTAAATTGAATGAAACTAGAAAATGACAAATATTATGCCTATCTAATCAGACAATAAGTTTATCATCTACTCAAAGGATCAAATCATGCTACATCGCCAAGAAACAGCAGGACTTGTTGTAATTACTCAACCTACACATTCTTGGATTGCTGGTTGTCTAGCAAGGATGTGGGGAGAACAATGTGGTTTTGCTCCTAGAGAAGAAGTTTGTCTTGCAGCTGAACAGCATGATATTGGCTGGGTAGGATGGGAAACTGCACCCACTTTAAATTTTGAAACAGGATACCCCCACAACTTCATGGAATTGCCAACTGAGATACATACGCAGATATGGTCAGGTGCCAAAAAATTAGCATTACCCTTTGGTAGGTATGCAACCCTTCTTGTCTCACTGCATGGTACTGGATTATTTGAGCGTTTCCGTAATTGGCAAGAGTCACCCACATCTTCTCAGTTAGTTAAAGCTTATTTAGAGCAAGAATATGATTTTCAAGAACAGTTGATTGCTAACCTAAAGAACGACTCACATTATGCATCTTATGCTACTCCAGAAATTATTGATCGTAACCGTTCTCTAGTTGCGCTTTGGGATACGCTTTCGCTGACTTTATGTATGGGGCTACGCGAAGAGAGGCAATTTTATCAAGCCCCTATAGGATCAGGTGAAATGACACTTACTTTAACTCCTATAGAGAATGACATAATAAAAGTAAATCCTTGGGTATTTGAACAAAATGAAGTAACACTTGTCTATGAAGGGCGACTATTACAGGAAAAGTTTGTCGATGAAACCACAATGCGTAATGCGTTAGAAAATGCAACGTGGGTAAGTATTGTTAATAGATTAATTCCAGCCTAATTAAATTTTTAATAAAAGCGATCGCTCATGGTAAAACTATCAACACAAAACCTCACTCTAGAAGAGTTTCTCAAGCTGCCTGAAACTAAACCAGCTAGCGAATATGTTAACGGTCAAATTATCCAGAAGCCCATGCCCCAAGGAAAGCATAGTAAGTTACAAGGTAAGTTAGTTACTGCTATCAATGAGTTAGCTGAGCCGCAAAAGATTGCCCTTGCCTTTCCAGAACTTCGCTGTACCTTTGGTGGGCGCTCAATAGTACTTGATGTTGCTGTATTTAGCTGGGATCGTATACCTGTTGATGAAAATGGAGATATTGCTAATGTATTTACATCTGCTCCCGACTGGACAATTGAGATTTTTTCTCCTGATCAAAGCCCAACTAAAGTAATTAGTAATATTTTACATTGTCTAACACATGATTGTAAATTAGGTTGGCTAATTGATCCAGATGAGAAATCAGTTATAGTTTATCCACCAGGAAAACAACCAATTTATTTTGAGGAAGCAAAAGACTTACTCACTGTACCTGAGTTTTTAGAACTAAAACTTAAAGTAGAAGATTTATTTAATTGGTTAAGAATATAGAAAATAGTTTTGGGTTTGGTTTTGGCTAGCTACTAGCTATTTTTTATATTTAAGTAATTTCTCAGTAGTCTTTACTATGCTTAGTCAGCTAAAACGTTATATCAGTTAAAAAGACAGATATTAGCGATAACGGAATACAAAAAATGGCATACAGTAAAGGTGTAGCACAATTAGGATTATTTAGTGCAAGCATCTTGACATTCTTTTGTACTACTGCAATACCAGAAAAGTACTAGCTGAAGATAGTCTAAGCACAAATAATTTAACTAATTTAGAGACAAGCGATCGCTTAGACAATTTGAAGTTGCACACTTCTCAGGAATTGAAATTAGAGAAGAATATCGCAACAGTATTAGTTAATCAGTCTGTTAATGAAAATGACTTTACGACTACAGAAGTCGATAGCTCAAAGTTCAATGACAGCAACGTGAATAATAAATACCAAATTACATTAAGTACAAATTCTCAGCAAATAGAAGTTTCTCGCAATGCAGTAGATTTGTTGGCAGAAAATAGTTTAGAAAAGCAGTTCTTGATAGGTAAACTTGGTTTAGATACACTTTGTCGTGCTTTTCCGTTAAATTCACGCTGTACCGACTACCAAACCTCAGAACAACAAGCACAACGGTCTATATAACTCAGACAACGCTTATCACCATCAGAAGTAGAACGACAAAACTTAGAAACACGCTTATTAGAAAGATTAGCAGTTGCATCAGAAGCACCTGTGCGGAGTAGTTTTGCACTAGGAGCTAAAGTGAGTGCTTTAGGTGTTGGTCTTGAGGGTATTGGTGCAATTTCACCAATTTTAATGGCAGAGTAGGATTTAATTATTTGGGATTCAGTAGTGGTTTTACACAAAATGAGATTGATTACGACGGTGATTTACAACTACTAAACGCTACTGGAATGCTTGATTGGTTTCCTTCAAGTACAAGTGGTTTTCGAGTGACTGGTGGTGTAGTCTATCAAAACAATCGAGTTGATGCGATCGCGCGTCCGGCTGAAGTCTTAGAAATTGGTGGTATTGAATTTCCGCTAGCTGTAGTTGGTCAACTTGAGGGTTCATTAACATTTCCTAACACAATTGCACCTTATATTGGCATTGGTTACGGCAATCCGGTGAGACGCGGTAGTGCATTCAGCTTTAATATCGATTTAGGTGTTTTATTTCCAGGTTCACCACAAGCAGATTTGCAAGCAACAGGTCCAGGTGTAGATATTATTGGCGGAATTCCTATATTAAATAATTTACTAGAGGATGCGATCGCCCAGGAAGAACAGGATATTGAAGATAACGTCAGTTGGCTTGGCGTGTATCCAGTACTTTCTATCGGAGTTTCTTATTAGTTTTAATGACAAATTGGTGCTGGCAATTCTTTCAGCAATGATTACACCTGCTGTGCTCATTGTTGCTCTTTTTCACATTCAAAAGCCTCTGTTTTAGCGCGGTATAATGCAGCATCCGCAGCACGAAGGAGTTCTTCTGGAGTATGACCATTTTCTGGAAAACAGGCAACTCCTAGAGAAAGAGTAATGTTATTAAGTAACTGCTGACTGTACTGTACTCTAGAATGACTTGTTAATCAGTTAATCAGCACCCTGGTCAATTGTTGCCGCATTTTAGCTTCTATCAACACCTTGCGCTATACTTTGCTACAAATGGGAAGCAGAGGGAGCAGAGGAAGAAATTAACTATAGTTCTTATAAGAGTGAAATGGTATTACACCTTCCAAAGCAAAATTTGGATGTGGCAGTGCACATAGCATGTCAATCACAAACACAAGCTATCAGTGATTATGGTTGCGATGCTTGCACTTCGCTTCTCACAATCTCTACAAGTACAGCATTGATTTTATTAGAGTCTAGTTGACTCATTATGAGTGTTCCTTTCGATGTATTCTTGACTAGCACCACCACCGTCAATTTGTACTTGAATTGCTGGTTCGTAGCCTTCTGCTGCACTACGGATTTGTGCCACACTCGATAGCAATACGCCGTAAACTACTTTAGAGAAAATATCTGCCATCGTGTAGAGAAATTGTCGCGTTACGGCTGCCCACGCACCCCATGCGGGAAAAGCCTTCCAAGCCCAAGGTACCAAGTAGGCTAAGGGATAAAGCGTCCAAGAAATCAAGATTAACCACCAAATTGTCCCCATGGTTTTATAGGCTTGGCGAGGTAAATTTTCACGTGATTTGAAGATCCAATTCCCCATCATATAGAGAATGTAAACGTAGAAAACGGTACTTACCGCACCCCAAAAGAGAAACCAACCAGTGTTTGTAATTTCAAAGTATTGTCCGATATATCCGGTGTAAATCATTAATAAACCAGCAGTGATGAAGCGAAACCGCAGCTTGCGGAAACGTCCTGGCGTGACATCAATCACAAATAACATCTGAGTTAGCAAACATGGTACATCAATTGACCAATTAAGGTAACGATAACCATTCGAGAACGTGCTTTCTGTAATATCTGCCTGCTGTACCAACACCCAGCCCCCAAACTGTTCCATCAAAGGCAAATGCTGACAGCCACTCTACTAGTTGCAAACCTAGAATTAAGAAAGCTGACACCATGACGACAGCAGATAGCGTCGATGATGGTTGAAATCGCGGCAACGAGCGACTGTTAGTTGTAATAAAGTATACAAACCCTACTGCCATCACACTCACACCAAGTGTTAATAAATGCGATATTAATTGGTGCTGTACTGGCGAGTAAGTGAGTAAGTTTTCCATAATCGTACCTTCTGGTACGACTACAGTCTGTGCTATTAAATTTTGTATAAAGGAAGTTGTCAGCACTCCTAAATCAAACATTAATTATCCTCATTAATTGAACAGTAAAACAAGTAAAAAATATTTTTTACTCTATATTTATTTATTATTAGAATATCAGCTTGTTGCAGTATCAATTGCTCAAGTTCTCTTGAGAGTATTATCTCTAATAAATATATAACCAACTCTATCTCAAGATATATTTCATTTTGAAGAATGTGTATAGTATAAAACTAAAATCCCTAATAATACTAGTACGACTTGACAAACAGACTAATAACAGTAGTATACACAGGCAGGTTAACAAGATTAGATTTAGATGATATAGAGGGGCAGCTATTTGCATATTCAATGCGTTAACTTACTGTGCAATTAACTTGCGAATAGAACTTGATGTAGCAAATCTCGATGAATGGTTGCTCGATCTACTAAAGATTGAATTTGATCAGGAGTAAGAGAATCACCGTTTGCATAATGTTCAAGCAATGTATTATAAATTACATGATATTTATCAGGAATTTCAGTTAAATTCCATCCTGGCATATCAAGTTCTGCCATCAATTTACTCACTTTAGGATCGTAACTTAAGGCAAAACAGCGACATCCTTCAGCCGCAGCCATAATTAAACTGTGAAGGCGCATACCGATCGCCATTTCAACACCTCGAAATACACCTTTTAAAGCTTTAGGATCTTGCAAAGACAAAATTTTATGAACTCCAGGAAGTTGCGGTGCGATCGCTTCAGCAATGGCTAAATCTTGACTTTGTTGAAATGGCACAAGCAAAATACAAGTTTGTGTTGCTTTTTGAAAATCAACTAAAGCACGGGTGAGATTATTGAGGCGAGTTGATGTTAATTCAGGATGCGATCGCAATGTGACTGCAACTCTAGGTGCAGGTAAATCCCATAACCCAGGTACAGGCGAAGCTTCTAACGCCCATACTGGATCAGGGGCGAGAGTACATGAAATTCCCCATTTAGACAACAAAGCCGCACTACCTCGATCGCGAACACTCACTGCGGTACACTTTTTAAAAGTCCGTCGTGCCAATTGCTGTGTCATGTCGCGCTTAAGTGGACCAATTCCTTGCGCCCAAGCGATTGTTTTTAAGCCAAGTTGTTGTGCTGCAATCATCAAGCCGCCGTAATACAAAGGGCTAATCGCACTCGTCACATCTTGCATCAAACTTCCACCACCCCAAATGAACGCATCCGACTTGCGCAAAGTTTGAAGTACGCTGAATAATCCCATGCGATCGCACGCTTCCACATGATAGCGATCGCGCGTCTCCTGCGGATTACCCGAAAGTACAATTGGTGTCACATGATCTGGTAACATTTGCAAAAGTGTTGCTAATAAAGCCTCATCGCCACCATTGCCTTTACCATAGTATCCACACAAAACCGCCCGCATCTTGCCCACGTTATTACCTCAGATAACATAACAAAAACTCTATCCGAGATGTGCCATTAATTGAATCTGAGCCTTACGATAAAAAAGCACCAATCAATTGCATACCCTCACCCCTCGCCCCTCATTATGCACGCCCTCTCAATTCCAACTTGGATTATTCACGTCTCTAGCGTCATTGAATGGATTGCCGCGATTTGGTTAATCTGGATCTATGGTGAAGTGACTCGTAACCGTAGCTGGTGGGCTTTATCTCTGGCGATGTTACCTGCACTTGTGAGTGCAATGTGTGCGTGTACGTGGCACTTTTTCGACAATGCAAAATCGTTAGAGTGGTTAGTGACACTTCAAGCGACAATGACTGTTGTTGGTAACTTCACGCTGTTAATTGCTGCATGGATAATTTGGCGTTCTACAACTGAAGAAGAGGTCAGGAATCAGGGATCAGGGGTCAGGGATAGAAAAAATGAACTAAAACTCAGGGAGACAAGAGAGAAACTTTGATTGACATTAGCCGCAGCGCGAGAATCAAAACTGTAGAAATTCTCCGATTCCTGATCTCTGCCTCCTTTTCATTCCAGTGTTAGCCAAAAGGCAAACTTATGATTCAAGACGTCTCCTTTCTTTTGCATCCTTCCAAAGAAACCTTATTTGCTTTATCATTGTTTCCCTACTTGGGTTTCTTATGGTTTCTCACTCGTACTCCCCAAATGCCACGTTTAGCATTGATTGGCTTTTACTGTACTTTGGTATTTGTTGGTGTGACAATTCCAGCAGGAATTTATGCACAAATTCACTATGGTGAATCATTAGCAAACGTTGATTGGTTGCATGGGAGTGCAGAATTTTTCTTAACGCTATCGAATATTTTTGTTGTGCTAGGCTTCAGACAAGCAGTCATAGGGGCGAGGGGTGTTAGCGCAGCGGGACGAAGTCCGGAGTGAGGAGTGAGGGAGAAGAAGGTTATGGTTTGGGAGTTGTGTAGTTGTCATTCATAGATGTATGGAAGTTATACCAGCGATAGATTTACTTGCAGGCAAATGCGTACGGTTATATCAAGGAGATTATGCGCGATCGCAAGTTTTTAACGATAACCCTGCAGATATGGCGCATCAATGGGTAGAACAAGGCGCAACGCGACTACATGTCGTCGATCTAGATGGGGCAAAGCAAGGTAAGGTTGTCAATTTAGCGGCAATTGAAGCAATTACTTCAGCAGTATCGATACCACTTCAAGTTGGTGGAGGATTACGCGATGCCTGCGGCACGGGCAAAGCCCTACGCACTAGCGTTACCCAGTTATTAAACTTAGGCGTACAGCGCGTGATTTTAGGAACCGTTGCTGTTGAACAACCGCAATTAGTCGCAGATTTATGTCAAGAGTTTCCTGGGCAAATCATTGTTGGGATTGATGCACGCAATGGTAGAGTTGCAACGCACGGTTGGTTAGAAACATCGGAAGTGTTAGCAACGCAACTCGCAACGCAGATGCAAGAATTGGGTGTTGCTGCAATCATTTATACTGATATTCACCGTGATGGTACGCTATCAGGACCTAATTTAGAAGCGCTTAGAGAACTAGCAGCAGAAATCTCAATTCCGGTGATAGCATCAGGTGGTGTAAGTTCTATCACTGATTTATTAAGTTTACTCGCGCTTGAATCGTTGGGAGTTACAGGCGCGATTGTTGGTCGTGCGTTATACACTGGAGATATTTCGCTCAAAAGTGCAATTCAAGCTGTCGGACAAGGTAGATTACAAGATATACCACCCGATTTAGGATTTTCAGCGTTTGCTTGATTTTATCTGTGATTGGTAATGGGTAATTGGTAATGAAATTTAACTAAAAATTAGCGCCCAACAACATTGGTTTAAATTGAATAATGGAAAATCAAAAATTGATACTATCTACCTACGTACTAGTTACCTATTACCAGCCTTTAAGTTAGTACGAGTTGATATTCGCGTTAGTTACCAATTACCCATTACCAGCATTGAAGTTGAGTCGATTTTCACTCGGTTACTATGGAAACATTGGCAAAGTGGACAGTAGAAGATTACCACCGGATGATTGCATCTGGTATTTTAGACGATCGCCGCGTTGAATTGTTGGCGGAAGAAATTCACGAAATGACACCAGAAGCACCAATACACGCGTTTTGTGGAGGAAGCTTAGCTGATTATTTCCGCACCTGCCTCAATCGTCAAGCCTTAGTTCGCGAAGCCCGCCCCATTACACTTGAAACTTCAGAACCAGAGCCAGATATTGCCATTGTACGGGGTTCTTGGAGCGATTACCGAGAGCGTCACCCTGGATCTGATGACATCTATCTGGTGGTAGAGATATCTAATTCAAGTTTAACCAAAGATTTAGAACAAAAGCAGCCCATATATGCAGCAGCAGGAATTTAAGAGTATTGGATATTAGATCTTACTACGCTACAGCTAATTGTGTTTCGCGATCCTCAAGAAAACGAGTATCAATCGCGGCAAGACATTAAAACTGGAATAGTCTCTCCATTAGCGTTTCCAGAGATTACTATATCAATTGAGCAATTATTTTCGGTTTAATAGCGATCGCGCCCTTCAATCCAAGCCAAAATTTGTTCTTGGGAAACATGATAAATTCCACGTTTGGTGATTGGATCGTAAGCACTCCACCAAATATTACCCTGGCGATCGCAAATAGACCAAACTTGCAGTTCTGATGATATGAGAAAATATTTGCGTAGCACTTGCCAAACGCTGTGTAGCCTGAATCGAAAACCTTGTTGAGTACATTTATCGAGTTGATTTTCGTTCATTTTCCTTCGTTGAGATTTTTGCCAATTGACTAAATTCATCGTGTAAACTCTAAATTTCTTGTCCTAAAGATAGTAAAATCTGACTAATGTCTGAACATGACTTTATTGCTTTGATTGAGCAACAAACAAATCAGAAATTGAATCACGTCTATCAGTAAATTTGATAGATGATTTTTGTATTTTTGCGACAATGCAGATAGTGCTGATGTATTCGTTATGGGTTTTGACTACCAAAGCCAACTCAAGCTGTCTCAACTGCAAGTTTTAATCGCAGTCGCTGATTGTGGTAGTTTTAGTGAGGCTGCTTTGCAGATGCAAATGTCACAATCAGCAGTAAGTTATGCGATCGCAACTTTAGAAGAAGAATTAGGCATTTTACTTTTTATGCGAGGGCGTTATGGTGCGCATCTTACTCCTGTAGGCGAGCAAATTGTAGATCGGGCGCGTCAGATTTTGTACTTGATGGCAGATATTGTTAAACAAGCTAACTTAGCCAAAGGATTAGAAGGCGGCTTAGTGCGGATCTCTGCATTTCGCAGTGCGGGAACGCATATTCTCCCAAGAATCATTGCACAATTTTGCCAGCGCTATCCGGCGATCGCGGTGAGTATTGCAGAGTACGACGATCGCGCGGATGTAGAAGATGATTTACGTAAAGGACGTGCGGATATTGGGATTACGTATTTACCAACAAGCCATGAATTTGAAACTTGGGAATTGATGCATGATGAATTCGTAGTACTATTTCCTCCCAGCTTTGAGCCAAAATCCACTCAGCTGAGTTGGGAAGACTTAAAAGTTTATCCTTTGATTGTGCCTCCCGACGGCTGTGACTGCGATACGATGATGTACGCTCATTGTGCTAAATATGGTGTAACGCTACAGGCAGCGTATAAAATTCGCTCTGATACCACAATAGTTAACATGGTTGCACAAGGATTAGGAACTGCGATTAGTCCTCGCCTTGCTGCTGAACCAATTCCAGAAGGGGTACAAGTTTTTAGTCTTCCAGTACCTTTTTTTCGCACGATTAGTGCTGCTATACTCGCAGACGCGTTACTAACTCCTGCTGGATTTGCTTTGCTCGATCTTCTTAAAAGTAGTTGGTAGTGCTAAATAAGTAATGATGCATTGTAATAGTGGACAAAATACCAAATCGCACCAATGTGATTCTCTCATGATTTGGAAAAAGACAATGTTGTTCGTACCAAACCAGACACTCGTTGCCTAAGTGTGTTGTTTCATCGTTCAATGTCGCCAGTCTTACGGGTCTCTTGTCCTAGAGCACGATGCCTCTTGCTTGGTAGAACTGTTGCATAGGCAGACCCAAAAGTCCGTGTCAGCAACTGCACACTGGCGATAGGCAGGTGGTAAGGAGTGCCATAAACAGTGGGTGCGCCTTTTTCATCTCTGGCACCAAGATAAACACCAATAATCTCACCAGTAGAGGCATCAAGTGCCAACCACACCCACTGTTTATCAGCCTTGTGCTCCACAAATGACCATCACTCATCGCATTGAATCGTCAGTTTCCCCTTGTTTTGGCGCTCAGCTCAACTTGACGTGGCACCCGTGCAGACTTGTCGTTGACATAGGTGTGCAGCCATTGCTCACAAATCTGTACGGCGCGGGCAATTCCCGCCTGGGATCTACGTTCTAACAACAACCTATCAACCAATCGCGTCTTCTGGTCAATCACTCTTTTGTCCCGATGTTCCACAAATTGCCGACCACATTCACGGCACAGAAAGCGTTGCTTAGCGTTATGAATCCGACCATTTTTAACAGGCACCCAGAGCAATTGGGACAAGCCGGCATCGGACGTGAACAATCCATCACTCTACCCTCATTACTTCTATGGCACTACCCGCTCATGGATGCCTTATAGTAGCTGGCCTTTCACTAAGGCAGAGTTAAACCCGTACTACGAGCGATCGCAAAAAGTTTGTGGGTTGGAACGTTTTGATTACGAGTTTGCTGATTGGGAAAACGATTTAAGACGTCAGCATCGTTTTAATCTGTCACTATCACAAGAGCGAGTTGTTACTTATATTTTTCAAGTCATGTCGCGGGAACGGTTGCGCTTCGGTGAAGTTTACAAAGCAGAATTTGTGCAGGCAGCAAACATTAACATCTACCTTCATGCAAATGTTGTAGACATTGAAACCAACAATACTGCTAAAGCTGTAACGCGGCTATGTGTTGCTAATTTAGCAGGTCGCAAATTGTGGGTATCAGCAAAAATCTTTATTCTCGCGTGTGGTGGAATCGAGAATCCCCGCCTTTTGCTAGCCTCAAACAGCGTTTGCAACAACGGATTAGGAAATCAATATGACCTTGTGGGGAGATTTTTTATGGAGCATCCTTATATTAGGTCAGGCAAAGTTTTATTGACAAAGCCAAATGCTTTATATCCCACAGGTCCGCAGCAAAAGATTCAAGTTGCGCAAACTCGTCTATTTACAGTCTTAGCTCTTTCTAAAACAGTTCAAGAACACGAACAAATTCTCAATTTTGCGATTAGACTCGTGCCGATTGTTCCAGAATGGCTGAAAGCTTTGCAACGCCTTAAGAGTCGAGATTGGCAGAAAAAAAAGCTTGGCGATCGCTTATCTGCTGTTGGTGACTTGAGCAAAGTTATTGCTAATCTAGATGAGGTCATGGCGCGAATTTGGGTAAAACAGATTAAACATCCGCCATTTCCCCAGCAATTTTTTGAAACTCACCTGATATCAGAGCAAGCTCCTAATCCTGATAGTCGCGTTATGCTTAGCTCTGAACGTGACAAGTTGGGAATTCCTCGGATTCAACTGGACTGGCGTTTGAGTTCGATCGATAAGTATACAATTTACCGATCACAGCAGTTAATTCAAGAAGAACTAGCACGGACTCGGCTGGGGAGCATGCAAATTGAACTGGCAGATGATGCTTCTTGGCGATCTCTTCTTGAACGCTCGCAGCAGATTTTGACGCGCGCGATCGCGCGTTCTGATTCGCGTCAGCTTGAAATCGTACTGCATGAAGATAAATATTGGCAATCACTGCGCGGCGGTTCCTACCATCACATCGGTACAACCCGCATGAGTACTAACCCTAAACTTGGTGTTGTCAATGCAGATTGTCAAGTTCACGGAATTAGCAATTTATATGTCATCGGTAGCTCTGTTTTCCCGACAAGTGGTCTTTCTAATCCGACACTCACTATTGTGGCACTAGCGATCCGGCTTGCTGACCACATTAAAGATCGGATGCAAGTTGGAGTTTATCAGGAAGCGATACCGTTTTGCTATCAAGTAGATCCATAACTGGCTTTAAGATGTTTGGTGTTAGAGGTAATTTTGATCTTTAATACTTGGAAGTGCGATCGCAGATTTTTTTAAACATTAAATAACTATATAAATATGATGTTTAATTTGTGCAGTTTTTACATTTGTTTCTGCTTTGTATGTAGTAAAAGACAGAAATAATATGCTATTGTAGAAAGACATGAGAGTAAAATTCGGTTGCAGCGTTTGTTTTTAGAATTGATGGGCTTTTTCCTTTTAGTTTTGACAGGCTTCTCTCCGAAATCTAGATCTCTACACCTTTCTGATTTAGGAGATAAAGTATGTCAGTTTATGTAGGTAATTTATCCTACGAGGTTTCACAAGAAGACCTCAGTGCAGTTTTTGCAGAATATGGTTCTGTAAAGCGCGTTCAGCTACCTACTGACCGTGAAACAGGTCGGGTACGTGGCTTTGGTTTCGTAGAAATGGATACAGATGCAGAAGAAGACTTAGCAATTGATGCGCTAGATGGTGCAGAATGGATGGGTCGGACTTTGAGAGTTAACAAAGCAAAGCCCAGAGAAGACAGAGGCTCATTTAATGGCGGGGGCGGAAACCGCAGAAACAATAGTTTTTCGGCTCGCTACTAAAGATAGCAAACTAGTGCAATAACGCAGCACTACTGGATTTGCCTTTGCATTCCTGAAGGCTAGTGCAAACTGTATTAGTTGTAAAAACCAAATTTAATATTTAAGAGGCTTAGGTAATGTTGCTTGAGCCTTTTTTTTGTACGAGTGTCGCATATTGTGTAAGTATCTAACTGCATCAAGCTAGCGTTTCACGATTTCAGAAGCACAAAGTGTAAACTCAGATGTTGCGATCGCAAAATTCTAAAATGACGGAGATTTAAATCTTGGGTATAGAATTACGCAGTTATGTATTTCTAGACAGGTTGCAGCCTCAGCACGCAGCTTATATGGGAACAGTAGCTTTAGGGTTTTTGCCCTTGCCAGGTGATGCCTCACTTTGGATTGAAATTTCGCCAGGTATTGAAATTAACCGAATTATGGACATTGCTTTAAAAGCTACCTCTGTACGTCCAGGAGTGCAAGTTGTCGAACGACTTTACGGGCTTCTCGAAGTTCATTCGAGCAAACAAGGCGATACACGAACGGCAGGTAAAGCTATTTTAGACGCATTGGGTGTCCGCGAGCGAGAGCGGCTCAAACCTTACATTATGTCTAGCCAAATTATCCGTAACATTGATCCCCATCATACGCAATTAATCAATCGTACCCGCAGAGGACAAATGATTTTAGCAGGACAAACGCTGTATGTACTAGAAGTTCAACCAGCTGCTTACGCTGCTTTAGCAGCAAATGAAGCTGAGAAAGCGGCTTTGATTAATATCTTAGAAATTCAGGCTGTTGGTAGCTTTGGACGCCTCTATTTAGGTGGAGAAGAAAGAGATATCTTAGCAGGTTCGAGTGCTGCATTGACAGCAATTGAAAATGTAGTTGGACGTGAAAACCCTGCAAGTGGGCGTAAGGAATAGCCTTGTGTTTGTTAAAGTTGAAAGTTGGTGCTGCTTGATTGACTGAAGGAGAATTTGGATGGCGAATATCGAGCATCTTGCATTACTACAGCAGGGTGCAGTAAAGTGGCTTGAGTGGAGAAAGAAAAACATCCAAATAAAACCAGACCTTAGTGAAGCTGATTTAAGTGAAGCAAACTTTAGAGGTGCCAATTTAATCGCAGTCAACCTCCGCAGAGCCGATCTCAGTAAGACTAAACTGATTGCAGCTAACCTCACTAAAGCTAACTTAAGCGCAGCTAATCTCAACAAATCTGAACTCATCGATGCTAATCTGCAACAAGTCGAACTTGTTGATGCTCAGTTAACAGAAGCTCAGCTAACTGGAGCCAATTTGAGCTATGCCAATCTTATTGGAGCCGATCTCAAAGGCGCAGACTTAAGACGAGTAGATCTCACTCACGCCAACTTAATTGCAACTGAGTTGCGATGGGCTAACTTAAAAGAGGCAGATTTAAGTACGGCAGATTTAAGACGCGCTAATCTCAGTTATGCTAATTTGATGGCAGCTAATTTGAGCCATGCGAACTTGAGTCATGCGAATCTGTATGAAGCTGAGTTGATTGGTGCTTACTTGCATTTAGCTCATCTTGAGCAAATTAATCTCAGTGAAGCTCATCTCAACGGTGCTTATATGTTCGGCGCTAACCTTAGCGGTGCTAATCTGTTCAAAGCAGATTTGCGGTGGACGAATCTCAGTAAAGCTAATTTTGCTGGTGCTGATTTGAGCCAAGCTAATTTTACTGGTGCTAACTTGAGTCGGGCTAATTTTACTGGCGCTATTCTCAATCAAGTTAACTTTACAGGAGCAAACTTGAGTAAAGCCAACTTTGGAGAGGCAACTGATGTCTAAATGTAAGCAATATACTTGTCTTATAAGAAGTTTTGGTTGAATTTGCCTCTAAACCAGTAGTAGTGAGAAGCTTCAGCAGCCGATTTATTTTTGCGTACCTTGTTCTGCCCAAGCACCTTATTACCAAATTGAGTGGCAATTTAAGGGTTAATTTATAATGTTAACACTTGCTTTCAGTAAAAAAAATGATAAATTAATCTTCTTTACTATAGAGAAAAATAGAATTATTATCTATCTGGAGATTAGGATATAAAGTAATTAATTCTTTTGTTACATGACAGTAATAGTTTTCTATAGGAATATCAATAATTTTATTGCGTGTTAAAATAGCAAACAAGTATTGAAATAATGAAATACTACGTGGAATTTTATTATATGAAGTTGAGTGAATTTCTGTTTTTATTTTTTTAATAATTTCTGCAATATTGTTTTCTTTTTTTGCATGAGTAACAAGACTATATAAGTTATCACAAAAACGGTTCGTGTCTTTTGGTTGTAACTCATCAGGAATGTTACCTTGTTCAAATAGCTTGTTAATTTCACAGGCTAACTGACGTTTTATTTTTATATCAGAAAAACTATTTTCTTGAATAATAAGAGAGGTTTTTTCAAAAGCAAGAATAAGTGTATCTAGTTGTTCAACGTTTGCTTTAATCTGTGCTGCCAAACGTAATCTTTTCCAGTCAATTTCAGAATTTTTATATACCAGATCGTGAGTTGAAAATGAGATGTCTGTTTTACACATCCTTTAAATAGCTTTGGCAAAGTTAACGTCACTATATTTTTATTAGACTGCTAACTTTTCTTCCAAGCTTCAATAAATTTCATCTAAAGACACGGACATTACAGACTTACCTTGAACAATAAAAGCGCTCGCATCCACATCAAACTCTACAAGATCGAGTGATTGCTTCCTACCGACTACTAGCAAGACTAATCGTTAGCGCGATAAATTGATGCTCTTTTTCCTTGATCTGTTTTTCAGTTGCAGCTACTACCTCGAAGCTCAACCTAACTGCATAACCTTAACCGAATGAGTATAAAGGAGTATTGTTATTCTTGAAATGTATGGAGAATAGGGAACTCGAATCCCTGACCTCTGCGGTGCGATAACACACACCAACGTATTATGGTTATCCTACAGCTTCAAACTTCCATGTATACCCGTGTTTTGTACACGCCTGAGTATACCATCTTGTGAGTGCTACTCTTCCACTAAACAAGCATCGCCAACGCTATATTTGGGTCTAGGGTTCGACGTTGCTCTAACGAATTCCTGCATCGATAGCGGTATCGCTTTATCTTGAAATAACTCGAAATACTGACAACCCAAGCGTAGGTAAATGCTGTTACTCGACCGAGAATAAATTTTGTTACAAACTGTAATAAGTTTCTAAGTTTCATTGCTATTCTCCTTAGTTATAGCTGTAACCATCTTTGCGATGGATTGCTGTAAAGTATCTGTGATTTGAACTTTGTCGCTTACCACCAATTTTGAAATCAAACGAACCGCTAGCCTGACAGATTAGTCGTGCGACGTAGGTTTTACCTGCATTACGTCCTTTGGAGTTAGTAGGAAATACAATTTTGGCAATGTTTCCGTTCTTAAATCCGTAATAGACTGGGTTACGTTGTTTATGTGCAATCGGGAACCCAACTTATTTGTTTTGCACATTTGCCTACAACCGTATCCCATTGCCCGAATGGTTAGCGGTTTAACGCCGTTGATATCAAGCAGACCAATCTATAAATTAGCTTTTCCTTCGACTAAAAGCAGTTTTAATCCTCCCTATGGGGCGTTGCTTCCAACTAAATCGAAGAGAAGAAACCAGCTTATGAATATCATTAGCCTCCTTTTTTAAATTAGGTAAAGAACTTTGGTAGACACCTAGTAATCTCTTTGGTATTTCCTCACCTTCTTTGGCACAAAGTTCCATAATTGCATAATATGCTCTCAGACCTTCAACTAGAATCTTGAACGAAATAAGCTTCTCAGTGATTGTTGTCCGACCCCTCTCAAATTCCCATTCGGAAAATTGTTCCAAAATACGCTCAAAATTTTCAGGTAATGTGGGTGTAGGGTACGGAAGCCTTTTTATCCAGAATTCATCATCAAGGTCTACCATTCCCTTCAAAGTCTCTAGTCCACCAACATCTCTGTAGATGCGCTCAAACTCCAAACTAAAGCGAAACTTTGATATGGACAAATCGAGTTGAGTAAATAATTTTCGCTGTCGTTTTTTCTCATCCCGAAACTCTTTTAACAGAATTGTTAGGGTACTTAGTAACCAACCAAGCATAACGAGAGCTATTTTTTCTACAACATCGTTACTCACTGCCTGATGCTCCTAGTATCTTCCAAAGTCCTGTAGTTGGCTTGTTGTAAGTTCTCCTTCTCAGCTTCAGTTTGTCTTAGCTTACGTTCTGCTCTTGACACTTTCTCCTCAAGTTCTAGAATGTATTCGTGATGTGCAGTGTCAGCACTTCTTAGCGCTTGTTCCCTACGTTCCCTGTTGAAATGCTCTAACCAGTCCTTCTCACAACTTTGACGCCTCTCAGGTTGCTGCATTTGTCGTTGTTGTTCTACTTGTTGCTGGTCATAACGTTGCTACCAGTCTAAGGCTTCATTAGCAAACACTGGCGTTGCTACTAATACGCTATTAACGATTAAAGCTGAAACTTTTAATAAAGCTTTCATTTCACTATCCCTCCTTTATTTGTGCAAACAATTAAACCGACTCTTACTGCTGTTTCCTGGCAATCAAATCCGTTAAGTACAAGTGATGTCGAGAGTGAAAGAACGTTTAGTCCTCCATAGATGACACCACTTAGAGTTAGTCCTACAGTTTTTCTTTTGAAATAGTTTTAAACATTTGATTTACTCCTGTACTGGGCATAGGTGAGCTGCTGCAGCCCACACAGTTGAATCAATTAAAACCTTGACATCTTCTATCATTTGGTCATCGGAATCATGAGCTGGAAGGTTGCTTATAAAGGTTGATTGCATCTTGTCCGATACGTACTGTGGTGTAGAGCTTGGGTTATCAACCATTTCTTTACAAGCTGTATTGCCTAAGTTGTGAATCATCTCAGAGCCGTCACTGAAGCGACTAACGTAGTAATCAAACGAAACGTCACTTGAATCAGTAAGGATGTTGGCTGAGGCATAGAATTTATCACGGTTCTCTTCTTTCATTGCCCGTACAGTTGATACTGGTTCCGTTGGAGCTGTAGCTGTTTCCGGCTCTACTTCTTCAGGTATCGGTTCCTCAACAACTTCTGCTTGCTGTGGTTCCTGATTTTGTGCAGTATCTGGTGTTTCGTTTTCATTATCTGATGCTAGTTGACCGCACGTAACTAACAACAACAGTACTCCGAGTACGATAGCGAATTTCTTGGTTCTTTTATCAGCAGCGCTTGTATCACGTTTCATTGTTTAACTCGTAGTTAAAAGTGTTTACGCAACTTAAGATTTAATTGCTACTCCTAGAACAGTCCCAGTTGCTATCCCTGTAACAAAACCGAAGGTAAGCGTACCTGGGGATTTAGTGATAACTAAAAGAGAGATTGCTGATACTGCTGCGATAATGATGTATTTCATGTTGATACTTATGTGTGATTAACTCTACAAATTTATTGAGCAAGGGCTTGGATTAAGTCAGACTTGCGCATATTGCCGTACCTGGGGATGTGTCGCTCCTTAGCTTTTGACTTAAGCTCCCTAATGGTTAACGCTCCTAGCTTGTTGTTAGACTCAGGTGCTATCTCTTGCGCGTTTACGTAACTAAGTAGTTCAATATGTGCTAAATCCCAACGATATGTGTTGAGCAATTCTGCTGTGTCCATAGAAATTACTTCATAGTTTTGAGGTTCTAACGGAAGCTGTGGTGATTTATCTGTGGCTTCTATTTCATAACTATCAAGAGCTAATTCAGTTGAGTTTAGTTTTACCCACTCTTCATACAAACCACACACTAGATTTGCAATTGATAGTGTTGTGTAACCAATACAGATAATATTGAATGCTAATGTCAGTAATGCTTGTGTGCTTTCCATCTCTTTATCCTCATGAAGCGATATTGTTGGTAGCCTGTGGGCTGTAGATAAGCGTCGTGTACGACGGCTAAGTACAACCGTTTAGCAATCTTGAATCGAGTGAAGAAATTTCATCTTTTCCTTCCCTGGTAGGTTCCCGTGCTTCCGTTGGTTCGGGGCGTTTCCGTCATCCAGTTCAGTAGTATTCAGTTTTTGGAGTTCTTTTGGTTGGGTTGTTCTGTGATTCCCTTCCTCTGATGAATCTAATCTAACAGCTAACTGATACAGTAACAAGAAGATGTAATGTTTTTTTACAGCTAGCTGATACGAATATGGTAGGATGAAGCTGTAACGATGACAGGGATTGAGGTTGAATTGTGAGGAGAGTTAAATCACATCTGGCTAGATTAATAGACGAACAATATCCGCATTTAAGTCAGAGGAGATTAGCTCGTGAAACAGGTCTGTCCCCTACTACTATCAACCTGATATACCTGAATAAATTTAATCGAATAGACAACACAACACTTGAGAAGCTTTGTGGCTACTTTGGTATTGAGGTAGGTGAATTACTTTATTTGGAAGAAACAAAAGATTAAGGATATGGTTTTAAGTTCCATACCCTTAATAAGTTATAGATTATTCATCTTCTTCTTTTGATTTAACCGCAATAATACCAATAGTTTCTAATAACAACGGGTAGTTATCCCGAAGTTCGGCAAGTTTCGGAGATTGTATACCAAAAGCCGAACTCAGTAATACGTAGGCAATAGGTAAAAGCAGAAAGAATTTGCTCAATTTACTCATGAAGATGCTCACTTGTTAGTGTTCATCAATTACCTTGTAAAGCTATCTATTTTGCTTAGCAGATAGTGACGTTCATATCCTTAAAGGTTCTGAAGTTGATGTATACAGTCATAACCTTGGTTTAGGTTATCACTTCTGTACCTATGTTTCTCCTGAGGAGAAGGAGATAGTAATGGTAATGTTGCACAAGTCTGCATTCGAGTAATGAAACAAAAAATAACTTCAGAACCCGCCAAGTAGCGGGTATTTTTATGGATACGTATAAGTTTCAAATAAGTGGCACGGAGATTGAGATTGAAGCAGAAAGCGAAAGTGATGCTATGGAACAGCTAAAGGATATCATCACAATGCTTTCATTAATGTTTCCAGGAGATTGTACAGAGATAGGAGAAGAATAATATGAAAACTAGTGAATTGATAGGCATATCTGAACAGATAGCAGCCATATCTCTACAACTATCTAACTTGCAGAGAGTAATTGATTCATCAATAGAGAGAGCGCCCACATATGAGTCTGCAAAAGATAGAGCAGAGAGTTTAAGGAGGGAAACTAAAGGAGTATTTTCACCTAATATAAAACCAGTCCCCGCTCAAGAGCTAATGTTTAAAAGCTTACATCTACTGTTGTTTGACTTAAACATAAAATGGGCATCAGCTTCCGACATAAGAAAAGCTCAGATGTTGATAACAAATAGTGACAAGGAAAAGTGCCATCAATCTAATCTCAGAGTTATAAATAGGATAGGTGAAGCTTACATTACAAAGAATAAGCCTACTGAAAACTCTAGGTCTAGTGTCAGGTATACATTGACTGAAAAAGGAATAGAAAGAGCAAGAGAAATTCTAGGAATTAAAGAAGATGAAATCTGAAGTTATGGGTGAAGCTTGGAAGGTTAATGCCAAGTACATAGGAGTTGATGATGGTTCAGGTGAGTTTGAAGCTAACAAAATTAAGCAACCTAAGTTATTACCTCCATCATCTAGCGCTGTAGTTCAGGACTTAGAGTACGGTAGTCATGAGTGGATAAAACGCACTCATGATATGGCAATGTTATTTGAGGGAATGGCTCATACTTACAAGATGGACATGGGTCAGTTCCTACGTAGTAAAAAAGAAAAACGTGGATGGTTGAAGTTTGCTGAAACCTTACCGTTTTGTCGTAGGACAGCAGACGACTACATAGTGTACTACGAAAAAGAAAAAGGTTTGCCTCACCTAAATCTAAATAATGAGATTAAGAAGGACGTGGCAGATGGTTCCACGTCCTCAGAATCCTTGGAAAATAAGGACTCTTCAAATGAAAAGTTCGGGGAAATAGTAAAAGAAGCTTCAACTTTAACTGACATGGCAGTAGTTAGAGACTATGAGCAAGTAGCTTCTGGTAAGGATGCCAACAGGAAAGAAAACAAGTATAAACGTCAGAAAGATGACAAGGAAAGAGGTAGGGTAGAAGTTTCTACTACTCCAGAAATAAAAGAATCAATCAAGGTAAGAAGAATTCAACTAGGTTACAAAACAGATTGTGACTATTTACTACATCTAGTTTTTCAAGACTTGTTAAAAGCAGGTTATACACTACCAGAACAGAATGAACAATAGAATATTCACGTTACGCTTCTACCGTCCTATTAAGAATGACTGGTTATCCTACCTAAGTTACTTAATAGGATGGGTACTCGGTTACAACATGGACTTATCACATGTTGCTATCGAGTGGGACGGTGGGATAGTCGGTATCACACTGTTTGGTATTGAGTTGTACAACAAAGAAACTGAAGCAGAGTATCGTTCGCCTGACATAATTTTGTACTTCGAGGTTGACGATGCAGCTAATCGTCTATGGATATAAAACCTGCCATAGCATACTGTAAAAATACTTCTGGTGGATAAATCTTCATCAATCCACTTCTAAGCCGCTCTTGTACACCATCTTTTATTGCTACGTCCTTTTCCCAAAGTTTTACACCTTCACAAATACCTCTGCAAAAATTATCTACTTGTAGCTGAGCAGTAAAATGACCGCCAGCCTTCACCATGTTATTATCTGCACTTACAAACTCCGACGGTTTGGTGAAACAAAAACGCTTCGACACATCACGAGCCTTTTTATCACTAATATCGTCCGAACCCGAATGTAAGTAGGCACACCGCAAAAGATAAAAATCTTCGGTAGAGGGAAAACTGTTCTGGTTTCCTATATACTTCCTAAACCAATCTTTATAACGTTCACCAGTCCTCTTATTAGGATGTTCTAACCATCCACAGATATCAGGAAGTGTAAGAGCAAGTGCTAAAGCTGCGTACCAGTTCTGTTGTGCTAGTGCTTGTTCTACAGCTTCAATAAGGTGTTGCATATTCTTTAAAGATAAACACTTTTATTTTCTACCTCATTGTGTGTGCGGGACACTTAAAATCTACCCAACTTCTTGATTTCTTGATTAACGCTTCAAAAATTACAACTACTTTGTAAAGTTGTTTAGTCTGATGTGACAGTTGAGGTACACAATGTCCACGACTGTGGACAAACGTTAGAGTCTAATCAGGAAGAGGGTTCAGGTGATTACATCACTATTAAAAATATTTTTGCCTATTTCTCTATGCTGTCTTAAAGTGATGTAATCACCACCTAATTCTTAATAATGCTTCTATATCCGTCGTAGTGCAATTGTGGCAATGTACCATAATTCTTCTTGCCATCATAATGCAGCTTATTGCTGTAATCTGTATGACTCATCGACTGTTTCCGTTCACTCCTCTCCCACATCTCTGCAAGTCTATCGTAATGTTGCTGGCTAATCAGCTCCACCTCACGCCGGAGTGCTGATACCTCTCTGCCAGTAATCAATCTCAAATCACAATGGGTATCGCTGCAGTGCAGTACTTCGCCAAGATAAGAGACAACAGTAGCTACCTTGTTGCCATCATTTGCCCAGCCAACTCTACGATAGATACACTTAGGTTTAGCCATTAAACATATATCTGTCAGATACATATTGACACTAGCAAATAACATCTATATACTAAAAATTCTTCTTTTTGCTTAGTTGCAGCGTTGAGAGTTTTTAGGACATAATTTTCTCTCTTAAATCAAAAAAAAGCTAACTAAGTTTTTCTTCTGTTTTGATGTATCCCAGTCTTGCCCCGAAGGGGTAAATATATCTGACAGATATATGCAATTAATTGAGTATAGTTCCCTGCATAGCTAGACCAAGAACTTTAGAGGTATTAAAAAATAAATATCTTTTACCAGGTCTTAGGCATCGTAGATGCCATGCTTTAGCTTAGGAATCAAATAGAATTACAAGACCGGATTGAGTATAGATACAACGCATCATAGATACAAAAAACCTCAGAGGTGTTATTCCCTGAGGTTTTCTGCTCTTCTTTTACTTAGCACTAGTATAGCAGAAATATTTTTAATAGTGATGTAACCACCATAGGTGTATGCCCTTTGGGCTGTATTCACCAAGAATTAGAAACTACTGAAAAACTGGTACTGAATTACTGCTGATGCAGCTTGCTCAATCACTCTCACCTGTGCGCCAGGGAATAAATCTAGCCGTACCATACCATCAGCAGGTACTTGTTTGAATCCTAATCCTGTAGCTCCAGTAGTGGGAGTAGAGCCGTTAATCGTATAGTTGATAGCACCAGATTCAACACTCAGGAATAATCCACTACCATTAGCTGGCACAGTAAGTGTCACGGCACTTGAGAGTGCAGCATTCCTAGTATGAGTGCCTAGCATCCGAACACTAAACTGAGATTTACCTAATTGTCTAGTCATTTTCTTATTTGATTCCTATCAGTAATTCTACCAAACATAACGTTGACAAATGTTAGAATAGAAGCATATGAAACCTCCTAGTTTTTGTATAACATAAGTTTTCTTCCTGTCCACCTTGCCTCCACTCGGTGGAATTTTTGTGTTTAGAAACATACGCCACATCAACGATTTAAATCTACTAGGCGATGCTGGTACGCATAGAGAATTCTATCTGCATTAGCTTCATATTCTGCTTGGCTCATTGCACTGATTTCTGATTGTTTAAATCGAGTCTTAATTTGTTTAGGCTGATTGCTGGAACTCTTACCAGCATTG
Source organism: Gloeocapsopsis sp. IPPAS B-1203 (assembly GCF_002749975.1). Classification (NCBI taxonomy): domain Bacteria; kingdom Bacillati; phylum Cyanobacteriota; class Cyanophyceae; order Chroococcidiopsidales; family Chroococcidiopsidaceae; genus Gloeocapsopsis; species Gloeocapsopsis sp. IPPAS B-1203. Next base: position 169,324 of record NZ_PEIG01000004.1, read on the forward strand.
CGTTTCTCGTTCCATTTACCTTCAAGATAATTCAGTATCTTTCTTGCACCTTCTGGTGTATCATATTGCTTTTTTTTAGCAGGTGGCATCTGATGGTAAACGTCCATCATGCTACTAAGATAATAATCCCAAGTAGCAGAATCAAGCTTAGCCCATTTAGGATTACTGTTTTTAATACTGTTAAATTCCTTGGCGTAGTATTCCGCTTGCGCTTGTACATCTAGGTCTTCTCGTTCTACTGGTCTAGTCTTTAATTGTTGTTTTAGTTTCTCGTTCTCTTCTTTTAAAAGTTTCTTTTCCCAGTCAATAATTCTTGTATCTTCATACTCAGTTTCTTCCTCTTGAGTTGGTTGTACAGTTTGCGGTAACGGCTCAATCTTCGGCTTTCTATTGAGGAGTGTATCGGCAAATAGCTGTACAGCATTATCATCGAATCCAAAGTAAGCAATAGCGTGTTTAGCAGTGTCTGCATCAACGCCAAAGGTACGCTCTAAGGCATTAGCAAACTCTGGCGCTAACTCAATGGCATCAGCTTCAGCAAAATACTCATCAGATTCTAGATATTCCTGGAATCCTTTATCCTCAGCCAGAGTGTAGATGGTATTAGCTACTGCCCCGCCATACTGTGATTGATAATCAGGTTCTGTTAGTTCCTTCTGTTGCCTTGAAATTGCAGATTCATAAGCAGCAATCTCACCTTCAATATCTCGCTCAGCGGTATCGTCTACACCTCTACCAGGTTCAAACTGTTCTCTGCCATCAGTAACGTAAGCGTCAGGGAAATCATTCTTCCATACGTACTCCTCTGGTTTGTCTGGTGCAGAAGAGTAAGCATGATGCTCAGGAGTTGCTGGTGCTAGTGCAGATAAATCATATTCAGCCATATCTATGCCGCTCCATCTAGTAATGTTCCATTCATTCTCTTGCGGTCGTTTAGTTCAGCCGCTCGATTGTACTTTGCTTCAATATCTGCCATACGGTTATCAGGCTTTAATGGCGGCATCACACGACGTAAGAAGAATCTATCTATCGCTTGGTCTAAGACGTCCTGAGACTTCATTTGGAAGGCACTGGATAGATTAATTAGAGTCACTAGCAGGGAGGTTTGCAAGCTCACTACTAAACTCTCCATATCCTGCGTTGCTGGTACAGATTTATTTCTCATCTCACCAGCTACCTCAGGCAGTGGCAGATACTTCCGGTCAACCTTGGAAACTACTTTGATGGTTGCATTCTTACCGTTAACAATGGTCTTGACTAACGGATACTCAACTGTTTTGCTGTACCAAGTTTCTTTAGGTGCAGGTTCAGGTAATGGTAAACCTTCACAATCACTGAATAGCTGTTCGAGTATTTGTTCTACTATGTGTCCGGCTGGGACAGATTCAGCATTAGCTAGCTTCTGTATCCTGGCAACATCAGTTTTATGTGCTTTAAATGAGTAAGTTTTAAAGTTCTTTAGTGGTTCACTCTTGCCTTCATTCTTCTGTAATTCTTTCTCTCTAGTAGCCTCTAGATTTTTCTGTAGCTTCGTTACGGGCATAATTAGTCATCACTCCCTTTATCTGATGGTGTTTCTCTAAACGATTGAATGCTCACACCACCTTTAACATCAATACCGTTAGCGTATTGTTGCCAGTGTGGAGGTAAATTACTTTTGTGGTAAGGCTTGCCACCAATTTCGATATAGTATTGTCTGTCTTCCTCTGCATAATCCTCGATAGTGGTACGCTTAGGCTTTTCGTGACTAGCAACTGTGTACTCACCTGAGAAATAATTTCCACCCAAATCAGAAGTGTCACTTCCGTTTTTAGTCGTTTGTTTTGTCGTGCTTCGTTTCCGTGGCATTGTCCTGTAATCCTTTGTAGATTTTCTCTCTGAACTGTTCCATCTCTGGGCTATAACGCTCTATTCTTGGCTGTTTTTGTACTTCCTCCCGTGGTGTATCATCTGGCTTATCTCTGCCTACAATGCGTGGTTTTTTTGGTTGCGGTGGATTCGATACTTCAGCAAGATTCTTGATGTGTTTGAGTTTTGAACTACCCATTATCTCTCCTGCATTACTTGAAGGAAATTACGGCTGAAACCATTCCAGAATGTGGAGTTCTTTGTTTCACTCGCAGGGATAGGAGATTTAACAGGTGGAGTTATATCAATGCCACAGTTACGCTTGAATGTGGCTAGCATCTCAGGAGTCATCTGACTTTCGTGAGTTTTGACGTTATCAATCAGCCACCAACCACCGCCAAGACTAGTACAAAAGCTAGGGTTAATACTCATTTCAGTCCAAGCTCCTTATTGAATATTGCTTTCTGTTCTTTGGTCATGCCAGAGATTAGTCTCAAGAGATTCTCTCGTGCTGCATCATCACCGTATTGCTTTAGCTTGTACTGATTCTCAATGAACTCTTGATGCTTCTTAGCTACGTAATCATCGTGTGGTTTCTTGAGTCGTTTTAATTGGGCAACTTCCTCAGCTTCTAATGGTCTGAGTCTGGCTCTCTCTTCCTCATTTCTAGGTGTTACCAATCTCCGGCTAAGCTTGCCTTGTGATATTTCAGGGTCAGCATTTATTTCATCCAGCTTCTCCTGTGCAAGTCGTGCAGCTTTCTCTGCTTTAGTTTTCTCTATGCGTTGCTGTTTCTCGTATAAAGATTTTACGTAGTTAGCACTTTGCTCTGCCTCAGTAACTCTATCTGCATTCAGCAACTCAGGACTATCCATGCGAATGCTATGAGAGTTAACAGTACTAGGCGTTTCATACTCTTGTATGCTTTCTTTTCTCCATATCCCATATTTATCTTTCTGGTATCCGTAATCTTCTGGATTAGCTGTTGTCATACTATTCTTCCTTGTGAAATCATATTGTTTAAATTAGCTTGCAAGTTCTCGTAGTCATGTCTAGTCCTAGATAATTCAGACCTGAGACTACGATTCTGTTCATCAACTAGAAACTTCTCTTGCTGCAGTTGCCTGTACTTGCTAACACCAAACTGTTTAACATCCCTCAAGCTGACATCATTCTCTTTCACATACTCAATCAGTAAGTCCCTGATTAGCGTTGATATTGGTGAAGTATAGTTAGTCTTCTCTCGTGCCAGGTTGACAGCTTCACGTAATGTCTTGCTCAAGTAAAAGCAATACCTTGACTGTGATTCATCTTCAAATACCTTAGGCATATTAATGAGTGTATATGCACCTATCCATGTACACAAGTGTAACATCTATTGCATACTGATTGCACAAGACCTGTATTTCACACCTTAAAGCGAGCAAAGCTCGCAGGTACTACTGTGAATGCATGAGTGAGTATTCAGATGTTATGAGTGTTTAGTGGATTTGATGTGCCTATCCAATAGAGTACGCCATTCTCTATGATAAATAGCTTTACCATAGAGAATACTCTATAATTCCTATCTCAGCTATTCGCTGGTAGTAGCATCAAAGATGCATGCTCTACGAGCTGTACGATTCATTATTAATAACATCATGTGTATTCTCAATAACTATGTATGTCTAGAACTGTAGAATTACAGACATATTGTTTACATTAATATCTCTAGCTATGAATAATACTTGATTAAAGTATGATTCTAATTCCTGTAGAAAAAGACTTAGCTTTGTAATTCCTAGCAGAGCTAGGGTACGGGGTGGTACGCTGTAGGTTCTCTATAGTACATTCAAATTAAATTATTTTGACAGCACTATAACGTACATCAACTTACAAATTATTGGCAACATAAGCGTAAGCATGGCATCAGCAATCGAAGATTGCATACCTTTAGGTTCTTACATGGCACTTGCTATCGAGTGTTACAGCACATAACCAGTGGGGATGACCATCCCAATACCCTACCCCGACATTAATTCCAGTGAAGGGGATAGTGTAAACACCTTCTTCTTTAGCCATTTCAGTGGGATTAAAGGGGTCAGTGACACAACTGACAACTATGCGATTGATGCTGAAATACTTCATCAGATACACGTACAGCATAATTATCCAGTTGTTTAGCCTACGTGCTGCTACTTCATTTGGTGCATTCAGGAAAATGTAGGAACCCAAGCCAGTGTCATGTATCTCAAACCCACCACTATAAACTACTGACTTGAAAGCATCTTGAAGCATATCTTCTTTAATCGACTGAATACACTTCTCCAATGCAACTCTGTGTAGTGTTGTCAGTGGCGAAACAACGCTAGTCTGATTAATCATTCTTGCTATACTTCCCTGTCCCAGTGGTTACATCACTCTAACACCTCTACTTTGTCTTTTACCTCAGTATTTTTCTCAAATGTTCCTTCTGACGTGTAGCAAGCTGCTTCAGTAGGCACGCTGTTGTAAGTAATGTCGTGTAAATAATCTGAAGTGTCAGTACTGTCAGTAGCACTGACAATAAAGTGTCTGTGGTACTCTTCGGCTGAAACCAGCTCGTAGTCTACATCCTGGCTGTTTAAGTCCCATTTGTCAGTGTTGTCAGTGCTTTTTATGGGAATAAAATATTTTCCTTTTTGCTTTAAATACATTTTATTTTCTCCCAAAAAAGTATAGTGAATGAATTTACAATCTAAATCATCCATGTACCACTCTTGTTCTATTATTTCCATTGGTCTACTCCTTAATTGGTAAAGTACTATTATTCTCTTTATAGTGGTTAAAGGATAAATGATGTAATCATAAGATAAGTAATTATACTTAACCACTGGTAAAGACTAACTAAATAAATCTGTTTAGTCGTGTCGTTGGTATTACTGGAATATCTTTTTCTTCCTCTGTAGAAGAACCTGGTAAAAGTCCAATAATATTTTTATTTTCCCTAGAAGCACTGACATTACTGACATTTTGTGTTTTTAGAGGCTCAACTCCATACGGGGTATAGGTTTCATCGAAATTTTCCTCACTTACATCTTCCTGACAGTTATTGACATTACTGACAGTTGAGGTTGTTTGGGTAAAAGTTATAGTTCTTCCAGCCTTGGACAGTGTGCCATAGTTTAGTTTTGCTAGTTGTTCAAACCTACTGACAACTTCTTTTGTGGTGACTCCCTTCTGCTTGTCATAAGACCGTATAACGTCACGCGCAGAGATACTACCACCTTTCTTCTCACAAACCTCAAGAATTCTCACTAGTTCCGGTGCTAGTTCCTCTCTCAAACTGGAGAACATAGCCTTGAACTCGTTGATGTAAAACATGGAAAGCTTGATAGCTTTTGCCATAGTTTCACCACTGACAGTTGTATCTATGTCAACTCCATAAATGAATTGATTCTTGGGTTGCTTATCTAACTCAAACAACACGTGCAAATTAAGTGCTAATCGTCCTGTCAGTCCCTCATGCTTGGCGTAGACGTTAGCTAATGCCCCATAGGAGTGAAACTTATGTTGCTCCAGTTGGTTGTAGTACTCTTGATACAGCTTGAATGCTTCTCGTGACAGTTTAAGTTCAAGCACTGGCTGTCGGTCAATGCGTTTGTAAAACCATTTCAACTCCTCCACGATGTCAATATTGGAGTCACTACTATCTTCGTCTGGTAGCTTTGCTATCCTACGAGGCTGATTAATTAATAGAAATCTTGACCAAAAACCATCAGCGTCAGATTTATCAGCAAAGACTTCCTTGAGTTTCTCAGGTTGGATTGTTCCATAGATTGATAAAGAGGAGTTATCGACGTTGACTGTTACCCCTTCTTTGCGCAAAACAGTTATGGATGAACCATTGTAAGCCTCTAGAAATGTTTCCCTGTCATCACCTTTTCCACCTTTATATTGTCCTAGGGAACCAACAAAACCCGATAACTCATCTCGGTAATACAGCAACCCCTTCGTTGGATGTGCAGCAAACTGCGCCGTAATACCTTCGACTGTAGCGTTGGTGATTATGTACAGCTTTAGTTTTGGTTCTTTAGGTTGTCCGTCGGGGAATTGTTCCAACAAGTCATTAACAGCGCTTTTGGAATCTTTTTTCGCAGCCTTATACTGGAATGTGGATTCTGTATAGTCGCGCTGTGCCTCAAGGAATTCCTCATTAGCTGTTTTAATTAAGTCAGCCAGAGGTTTCATCATCATGGTTTGTGCAGTTGGTGATTTTATTTCTCCACTGGCTGCGACATTTGCTGCATAGAGGTTAGCTGGTACAGTAAATCTTGACTTACGCAGCAGAGTTATGTTTGTGTCGGTGTGATGCAGGGAAGCAGTAACGCAAAGGAATGGGTTAATTGTTGCCTCAGCTCGTAGTGTTGTGTACTTCGCAAATAGATTTAACGCTCTTGCTACAGAACGTGGAAACACTTCAAACAGATTAAGTTTGTTACTCGCTAGCTTGCGGTACTCCTCAACATCAGCTTTAAGTAAATTCAGTTCGTCATCATCGTCATCACTTAGTTCCTGTCTTTCGTCCTCGTGCTTTTTTACGAAGTAGTTCAGCGTTCCAAGCGTGACCCCATGTGATTTATGGTTAAAGCTTTCCCACTTCTTAATACAGCAATCTTCTTCGTACTTATCCGATAACTGGCTCCAAGTATCCCAAGCTTGTAACAGTGAAGCATCCCCTACAGAATGTAATGCCATTCCCACTTTTAACCAGGTTTCATAGTCATCAGCATAGGAGGCTGGTAGGCTGTACAATGCAGCCATAATATCAATCCGCTTTTGTGGTGATAGTTCCTCGTCACTAAATCTATACTTGGAAACACCGCGGTTGGGCTTTAACATCTTGTCAATAACCCAAGCGGGACAGCTTTGAATAGGCGAGTTTTTGGGGCTGTTTACCCAACTGTAAGACCCAGTTATTGGATGCTCACCAAAGATAACTGACTGTGAACCACTCCATCGAAACTCTAGTTGCTGACCTGGTTTATCAGTAGAAACTCTCGTAGTGCTAATTAAATCCCAATACTTTTGGTCAACATAAAAAAACTGTGAAAATCTTCCTGTTCGTCCTGACGTCACAGTTATTGTTTCCACAGCTATATTGTCTTGATTTGACAGTTGTTTTGCTAATTCTTGCGCTGCTTCGCCATCAAAGTCTACACAAACCAAGCCACCTGATTTAACGCCTAACTGCACACCAACAGCCGCTATAGGTGAGTTTGGTTTATCGATTTCCTTAATGATATCTGCTTTAGTAAAATGCCTTTCACTCCAGTTAGAAATGTATGGCGCTTTATTCGCTCCCACTGGTACTAATACCCAGTTATTTGGTATGTATTCGAGGTTCTCTTTCAGACTTTCTAATGTTACTCTAGACATAGGTATCTCTTGTTGTATTATTTGCTGTAGTACAAGTTTTGTGTAGTGCCTTGAATTCTCTTCAGGGCACTATTTTTATTCATTGGTTGTTGCTTCTAAACGCTTCTCTCGTGCCTTTAATTGCCTTGAAAATCCCTTAGCTAAGGCTTCATTAACCAAGGTTGATTTAGGTCTTTTTGTCTTTGCTGCTTGCTCTTCAATCAATTGATATATAGGTAAATCGATTGAGAAACTCATGTTAACTTTAGCCATATCTGTTATCTGTAACCTCCTAGTTTGTTTGTTATAAGTTTTACTTATATGAAACATATTAAAGGAGAATACACAACTTGTCAGCAACGTCAAGTTAAATGTGTTATAACTACACAAAAGTTAACTAAAACATTTGTGGTAGTTCAGGACAATCAATTAGATTCGCGTAGTTCTTCATCAGAACCTTGATATCGTGTCCTAATATTTGTGCAACTGCGACAGGTGAAACACCAGCCTCTAGGAACCGAGTAGCAGCAGTATGTCTAGTGCAGTAGAACGGACGATACTCAATGGAACACGTTTCTAGGACGACTTTCCAATACCTATTGTTGAAGTTGTTTAAATTGACCTTGTGTCCCTCAAACGTTTTAAACACCAAGTCAGTAGACTTAGCATCACTAGGCTTGATGTGTTTCAGTAGTTCCTGGAGATTCTCCGGTAATGGTATTCGCCTAGCCTTGTTGGTTTTTGTTGAAAGAATCCAGCAAGTCTTAAATTCAGTGCTGATGCTACCCCAAGTTAGGTTTACTTGCTCACCTGACCTACAGCCAGTTTGAAAAGCAAATTTAACAAAGGGTAGATAGTGCGGATACCAGTCCTCAAACTCAGAGATAATCATATTTACTTCGTGTTTGGAGAACGCATCCCTAGGCTGCTTTGGTGTGACCTTGATAAGGTTTTGTGCCTCAACCCAAGGATTAACAGGTGCTTTAAGCCACTTGTAGCACGCCCCAAGGATGCAAACCTTATCTTTTACTGTGATAGGCTCAGCATTCTCTAAGAGTTTCAAAACAAACTTCTCTGCATCTTCCTCAGTAACGCTGAGATAACACTTATTGCCTAGCTTGGAGTTCTTCAGGATATTGATTAGTGCCCAGTATTTGTAGAGTGTTCCTTGTTCTACACGCTTGGTTTTGTAAGCTGTAAACGACTCGAAGGCTGTTAACAGACTTTTGTTATCTTTTGGCTTATCTACCTTGTACCGTTTTAAAGTCCGGTCAAATTCACCAGTATCGATATCTGTTTCAATCTGTCGCTTTAGCAGTTCTGCACGTAGGAGGTTATCTGAGGTATAGCCTAGACCTGGATAAAATGCCTGTTGCTTACCATCAACTCTAAATCTAAGTCTGATGGTGTCTTTAATTCTTTCCACGGTAACTTTTCCTTTTGCCATTGTTTACATTTGTCTACCGACTCAGGCAAAGGTATACTTGGAAACTCTAGAATGTATGGAGAATAGGGAACTCGAATCCCTGACCTCTGCGGTGCGATCGCAGCGCTCTACCAGCTGAGCTAATTCCCCTAATTTCTTCACTATCTTAGCATTTCATAATACTGCTTTTTTCAACGCTATGCGTGCGTTCTGGCATCGCTTATAGGTAATTATTTTATGCCTCTTGCCTGCGCTGATGTAATTTCTGGGTAAATAGTCGGTTAATTTTTGTTCAGCAATTCGTCTGGTATCTCAATGACTCCTTCACTCACCATAACAGATTGACCGCCGACTCTCACTGCTACTATTTGCCCATCTACCTTCTGGGCTTGCACATTTATTATGCTAGGACGGTTCATTTCAAAACCTTGCTCGACTATCCACTGAATTACACCATCAGAGATAGAATTGCGATCGCCAAGATATCCAGCCAAAGCAGATGCAGCCGCACCTGTTGCCGGATCTTCTTCAATACCCATTGCAGGTGCAAACATGCGTGCTCGTAAATCTGAGCCTGGAAGTTCTGGATCGAAGCAGAACACGTACAGATGAGGTGCCCAAAACGTTTTTAGGTAGCTGTTCCAATGTTCGCGGCTTACGGATGCTTGACGAAGTGCATTGCGATCGCGTACTGGAACAAACAGAAAAGGAACACCACACGACACAGCAGCTGAACTCCACTCTCCTACGAGAAGATCGTCTTCATGTAGTCCGAGAATTGCCGCAAGAATCGACGGTTCAGGAGGATTTGGACCAACTTGAGGTAATTGAGCAGCACTTAGATATGCAGAGACAGGTTGACCATTTTGTGCATAGATGACAACATTGACTGGACCAACTCCTTCCTCAAAAATAACTGTTGTTTCTTCTTCTAAAAGAATCTCGCCAATAGCAGCTAAAACGTGTGCTGTGCCAATCGTCGGATGTCCTGCAAAAGGTAATTCAGTACCAGGCGTGAAAATTCTAAGTTGCTTGGTGCGATCGGATTGTACAGGTGGAAACACAAAAGCTGTCTCAGATAAATTAAATTCTCTAGCTATTTTCTGCATTAAACTATCAGGAATTCCTCGTGCATCTGGAAACACTGCCAATTGGTTTCCGCCAAAAATTACATCAGTAAATACATCAGCAGTATAAAATCTGTATTTTGCCATTTGAACTCCTCTTGATTTAAGGTTACAAACCGAGGAAATAACTAAATCAAAGTTGCCCAATAAAAAGCCTATGAAGTTTTAGTAGATTTCTTGAAGATGTCGCAACCTATTACCTTGTATTCGTTAAAGTACTTGAGTATTGTAGGCTTGTCATTACAGCAATTCTCTGTACTTCGCATGCTCTAGTCTCAACCCATCTCAGAAAACCACAGGTTGACTCAGCTTCACGGCTATTATTTGTTTTTTCATACTTCTACGGAATAGCAATTTCAAATGGATAGCCTGTGTAAATATCAAGCACGAGTTTTTCAATCGTCACAGTTTGATAGAATTGTAACAATACAATCCTAATTTACAGCATCACATCTGCATTGCTGCCATTTGAAATGACTAAGTTTTTATAAATGAATTGTAGAGTGCGATCGCACTCTACGTCTAATGAAGATTTTCCTAAAAGTTAATGCCTGAGCTTACAATCAACACTCTAAAAGTTGCGTACTATGTCTCTCACCATTTTCTTGACTGTCCGTAACTTACCTTGCGATTGACTCTTATGTTGAATAGAAGTTACAGATATTTGAGTACTGTTATATTTTGTTGACCATACATCTATTGCTGCGGAAAAATCTCCTTGTGCGTCGATTCTCTGCCAAAACTCACAAAAGTCATTGGTTGCATTTTCTAGCTTGAAGGTCATCTGTTTAGATTTATCTTTTAGAAAGAATTTAATATTTGTGTTGATAGTATCGCAGTAGTCCTTACAAATACTAAGTTGTTCTTTCTCTTTTTCCTCATCACGCATTAATATATCGCGTGCATAACCACGAATAATACTTTTTTTGTATTGCCAACGGCTGTTAAAACTTTCTGCTGTGTCGTTTTGATTTCTAATTAAATGAACATAAAAAGCGCGATCGCCAAACTTTTCATCTAATCTGCCCAAAAACCAAGATAACCGATTATCAGCTTCTATATGATTTTCTGGGTAATTAAGCCGCTCGTTTCCTAAAAGAGAAATTCTAGATTCATGAGCTGCCGTATAGTTTGAAATATGCTGACATGCTTGAATAAAAGTAGTAGAGCCACAGCGCCCTGTACATAAAATAAAAATATTCACACTGAGTTCATTGCTCAACTTAAATTTGCCTCAGTTATAGTATCCGTTTTGCAAATTTAAGCAAGTAAAGGTGATTACAATGTTAGTCAACTAATGTCCTACAAATTTGTCTGTTGCTTCAATTAAAGCCGTGCGAATTCCTGGTTCGCTCATGGAATGTCCAGCATCAGGAACGACTATAAATTCTGCTTCTTGCCAAGCACGGTGTAATTCCCATGCTGAAATCATCGGGCATACTACATCATAGCGTCCTTGCACAATGACCGCCCGAATGTGCCGAATTCGGTCTACATTAAGGAGTAGTTGTTCTTCGGTATCAACAAAACCTTTGTTAATAAAATAATGGCACTCAATTCGGGCAAAAGCGTCTGCGAAATTATCTTCACCAAATGTTTGGATCAAATTTGGATCGGGATAAAGTCTACTTGTACTTGCTTCCCAAATTGACCAAGCACGGGCTGCTTTTAGCCGCGTTTGGGCGTCAGAACTCGTAAGGCGTTTGTAATAAGCAACTAGTAAATCGTCGCGTTCGGCTTCAGGAATTGGTTTAACATATTCTTCCCAAGCATCAGGGAATATATAGCTAGCACCTTCTTGATAAAACCAGTGCAACTCTTTTTGGCGTAATAGAAAAATACCACGGAGAATGAGTTCTGTACAGCGATCAGGATGCGTTTGACTATAGGCTAAGGACAAAGTACTTCCCCAGCTACCACCAAAAACTGCCCAGCGTTCGATCTGCAAGTGTTTGCGTAATTTTTCAATATCACTGACTAAATCCCATGTTGTATTTTCACGGAGTTCTGCATGAGGTATACTTCTACCACAACCCCGTTGATCAAACATCACGATTCGCCACTTTTCGGGGTGAAAATATTGGCGATAAAATGGCGGACACCCGCCACCAGGTCCGCCGTGGAGTAAAACGACGGGTTTACCCTGTGGATTGCCTGACTCTTCATAGTAAATTGTATGCAAGTCAGAAACTTGTAGATTTCCTTCGTTGTAGGGTGCAACGAGTGAGTAAAGTTCTCGCATGAGAGTACTAATTATTAAGATGTTATTGATTAATCTTAAAAAGAGAAGCCTAGCGACTAAAGTCGCGGCTTCATGAACAAAGTCCACCTTCGTGGACTAAATTATGCTTGTAGAAACCTGTGAAGACAGGTTTTGTTTTTGTAGCTGCGGTTTCAACCGCTAGACTGATTATCCGTGCCATCACAGGACGTACGCCCTAGTCTTTCTTCATCCAACTGAACATAGCGCGTAAATCTTTGCCGACTTCTTCAATCGGGTGTTCAGCTTCTTGACGACGCATTGCGGTAAATCCAGGTTTACCTGCTTGGTTTTCTAGCACAAATTCACGGGCGAATTGACCTGCTTGGATCTCTTGCAGAATTTTACGCATTTCTGCTTTAGTTTGTTCAGTAACAATTCGCGGTCCGCGAGTATAGTCACCGTATTCAGCAGTGTTAGAAATGCTATCACGCATTTTAGCTAAGCCGCCTTCCACAACTAAGTCTACAATCAACTTGACTTCATGCAGACATTCAAAATACGCGAGTTCAGGTTGATATCCTGCTGCAACTAGCGTTTCAAATCCGGCTTTGATGAGCGCACTTAAGCCGCCACAGAGAACAGCTTGTTCGCCAAACAAATCGGTTTCAGTTTCTTCGCGGAAGGTTGTTTCTAGAATACCGCCACGAGTTCCACCGATACCTTTTGCGTATGCCATTGCGCGATCGCGTGCTTGACCACTGGCATCTTGATACACTGCAAATAATGCAGGTACGCCTTGTCCTTGTTCGTATGTCCGCCGCACTAAGTGTCCTGGTCCTTTGGGTGCTATCATCACCACATCAACATCTGCGGGTGGTACAACTTGACCAAAGTGAATGTTGAACCCGTGTGCAAAAGCAAGGACTTTGCCTTCTGTTAAATTTGGTTCAATTTCGTTCTTATAGACACTTTTTTGCACTTCATCTGGTAGCAAAATCATAATAAAGTCTGCTGCTGCTGCTGCATCAGCAACGCCATGAACTTTCAGCCCTGCTGCTTCGGCTTTGGCTGCTGACTTGCTACCTGGATACAGCCCAACGATGACATTCATGCCACTGTCTTTTAAATTTAAGGCATGGGCATGACCCTGAGAACCATAGCCAATAATGGCAATTGTTTTTTGTGCTAAAAGATCTAAATTGGCATCAGTGTCATAATACATCCGAGCCATAGGGGCAACTCCTTCGGTCAAGTGTCTAATTACTGCAAATTTTTAATCTTACCCCAAAATTGACAGCCAAATTCTGGTTAGTAACAACTCTACAGATAAATGAGTTACTGTGCAGTGTAACCGCCATCAATGATTAATTCTGAGCCAGTGACAAATTTAGATTCATCTGAGGCTAGGTAAAGAATACCATAGGCAATATCATCTGGATCGCCCACATGACCAATTGGATGCAAACTATCTAACTTTTGGCGTGCAGACTCAACATCACCTTGCTGTTTGAGAAATGACTCTACCATTGGTGTCCAAATAAAACCAGGATGCACTGAATTAACGCGAATCTGATTTTTGGCATATAGCAGGGCGTCATTTTTACTCATCAATCGTACTGCACCTTTTGAGGCATGATACGGTGGACTATCTGCTGCACCAACAAGCCCGTAAATTGAAGATAAATTGATAATACTGCCGCCACTTGCATTGATCATCGCGGGAATTGCGTGTTTAGTGCAGAAAAAAACACCATTGACGTTAACCGCCATTAAAGAATTCCATTCTTTTTCTGTAATTTCATGAGTAGGTTTGTTGACTCCAGAAATTCCAGCATTATTGACTAAAACATCAATTTTTCCCCACTTTTGCAGAACCTCTGTAAAAACTTTTTTGACTTCTGCTTCTTGAGAAACATCAAGATGCCAATATGCTGCTTCGCCACCGTTGTTTATGATGTCTTCTACAAGCGTTTTACCTTGTTCGTTTAAGATGTCTGTTACTGCAACTTTGGCACCTTCTTTTGCTAGTAAAATGCACGTTGCTTTTCCAATACCGGCTGCACCGCCTGTGACAATAACGACTTTATCTTTGACTCGGTTCATGATAGATGCTCCTGATTTGTGAAAAGAAGGAATAGAAAATGTAGCAAGCTTGTTTGAGTGATGGATTCTTTTTTGAAACGTAGACGGGGAGCGGTGAGCAGCGCGTTGGGCGGCTCTGCCGACTTGAAGCGACTGCGAACCCGAAGGGCATGCCGTAGGCTACCGCTCCAGACGCAGAGAACGCGGAGGAATAGAGATAGGGAGAGATATTTTAGAAAAACTTTAGGATTGCTGTATCACTTGGGATGTTTGTCTTTGAATTGGAAATTCCTAGAAATTCTGCTTGTTCAAGTGTGGCTTGGAAGGATTCAAAGTATTGTGTGCCGAAGTTGTAACCTAGAGTGACTTGTGAGGGAATAGTGTAACCGTTGAAGTTGCGTTCTGCTAGGAATTCACCACCTATAGGAATGTAAGTCCAATCTGTGTCTTTGGTAAGATCGCTCCAACGCAGGAAAGAAAGCTTGATGAGTTTACCTTCAGCGTCGATTGTTAAGGTTAGCGTGACAGGTTCGCTATCTACTTTTAAACTTGCTTGAATTGTGTTTTCGTCAATTGCTTGCCAACTTACTCTATTTTGGGGAAGTAAGGCTGATGGTAGCCAAATGTATTCTGCAACTAATCGCCCAATGCTTGAGCGCGTGATGTTAGGGTTACTAGCATTAACTATGGGTAAGAGTCCCCACAGTGCAAATTGCACTCTACCCGTACCATTAGCACAAGAATCGGCTCCTTTGAATTGCAATAAGCCGCGTCCTATTGTTGCTTGCCAAACGAAGCCTTTTACTGAAATAATTTCTTTTGCTCGCATCGGGAGCCAAGGTTGATCTTGCCCCATTCTCAAGCTACCACTCATTTGTAAACGCACAGATGTTGCAAGGGGAGTTCCTGGAGTTATAGCGTGTAAAAAGTAGCGCTGTACGGGTGTAGGTAAGGTTGCGATCGTTTTTTGGGTAAAATACTTACTTTCTGGTTGAGTTTCTAATGATTGCCAAGTTTGGTTTAGATGTTGTTTTTGTTTAGTTTGCCAGATCGCGAGAACAACAAAAGCGATCGCCCCTAATGCACAAACACTTAGAAATACTATAGTTAACATTTCCCTTGCCTCTTTGATGGTTTGAGTCCTCAAAAGTTCTTGTCACCATCTCTGCGTATCTACAAGTTAGGAAAAAATCGTGAGGAATTTGTGAGGCGAAGGTACTTTGAAAATCTATCGATAGAAGATTCCTCGCATCCTTTCATTTGCGCTACGGTTACAAATAAAGACTTTTGCTACATTGCCCTATGGATACTAACCCACAGTTCAAACCACCGTTTGACGAAACTAATGAGAATACACCTGAAATAGGTGGTGGGCTACCTGTGATTGAGTATTGGGCAAAACATACGCTGTCTCCAGAAGGTCCTAAACTTTGGCAAACGCTGCTTCACCATAGTGCTTGTTTGTCGTGTTCTTGGGGGACTGGTGGGCAAAAGGGTGGATTTACAAACGAAGTTGGTGAAAAGCTGCAACGTTGCATGAAAAGTGTCGAAGCAATCTCAGCCGAAATTCAACCTCCAGTACCAAAACATTTCTTTGAAACTCATTCAATTGCCGAACTGCAACAATTATCTTCTCTAGAAGCCGATCGCTTGGGAAGACTGAGTTTTCCAGTAATTTTACGGGCGGGTAGTTCGTACTACGATCGCATTTCTTGGGAAGAAATTTATGCGATCGCAACGAACGCATTTCAGAAACCACCTGAAAGAATTGCATCTTATAGTTCTGGGCGTGGTTCTAATGAAGCAGCGTTTTTACTGCAACTAATGCTGCGAACGCTGGGTTCTAATAATTTGGCAGATTGTTCAGATTTGTGTCATGCGCCGTCAACAACAGCACTCAAAGCAATGTTTGGCACAAACACCTCAATCGTTAGCTTAGAAAGCCTGAAACAAGCAGATTGTGTGGTGTTAGCAGGAGCAAATTCTGCCTACAACCATCCGCGTTTGATGAATGAATTAATTAAAATACGCGATCGCGGCGGTAAAGTTATCGTGATTAATCCAGTGATGGAAATTGGATTAGTCAAGTTTGGTTCTCCTGCTTTTCCTGTCAAATCTTTAATTCCTGGTTCGGAAATTGCTTCGCTGTATCTCCAGCCGATTCCTGGTAGTGATGTAGCTTTGTTTATTGGTATTCAAAAAGCGTTAATAGAAAAAGGATATATTGACCAAGCATTTTTGCAAGCACACACCGAAGGATGGGAAGCAGTAGTAGAAGACGCGCGATCGCTTTCTTGGGAAACTATTACAGCTACCTGTGGAGTCTCGCAAGCAGAAATTGAAACAGCAGCAACAATTATTAGCACATCCAAGAACGTTGTCTTTGGTTGGGCGATGGGTATCACGCAACATACTAATGGCGTTGATAATGTCTATAGCATTGCCAATACGGCATTAATCAGCGGTCAGATTGCTAAAATGGGAGCCGGTGTGATGCCTGTACGAGGACATTCTAACGTGCAAGGCTTTGGTTCTATGGGTGTGACAGTCAAACTCAAAGAAGAAATTAAGCAAGCTTTAGAACAACTTTTAGGGCGATCGCTGAATTTACCAAAAGGTTATCACACTCGCGATTTGATCGAAGCTGCAGAAGCAGGTAAAGTGGATACTCTGATTTGCGTTGGTGGTAATCTCTACGGTGCTAATCCTGACTCGACACAAGCAAAACGCGCTTTGGGTAACATCGACACGATTATTTATCTTGCGACGAAACCTAATATTGGACACTTTCACGGACTAGCAAAAACTAACACAATTATTATTCCTGTCCTCAATCGTTTTGAAAACCCACACAAAACCACAGTTGAATCAGGTAATAACTTTGTCAGACTTAATGATGAAGGTAAAACGCATTTAAAAGATGCCGATCTGATTTCAGAAGTGGAATTTTTAACAGAACTAGCACATCGATTACTAGGCGACTATCCTGTTGAGTGGCGCAAGCTGCAAGATACTCGCTATGTACGGCAATTGATTGCAAAAACCATTCCAGGGTATGAAAAAATCGGGACTATCGATGACACCAAAGAAGAATTTACCATCTCTGGGCGCATTGTCACCGAACCTCACTTTAAAACCCCATCAGGAAAGGCACAGATGTTTGCAACACCTCTCCCTTATCTCACCCTACCTGAAGCCAAAGATTTTGCCAAAGATTTTAGTATTGAAGCTGTTAATAGTCTCGTTCTCGCTTTAATGACTGGGCGTAGCTACTCGCAACACAACACCGTTGTCTATAAAATTGGCGATCGCTATCGTGGAATGCCTCATCGCCACTGCATTCTGATGAACCGCAGCGATGCTGAAAAAATAAATTTGGCACAAGGCGATCGCGTCACTGTACAAGGTGATGCTGGAAAATTAGACAACATAGAAGTCATTTACGGTGCAGTGCGAGAAGGTGCAGCGTTGATGTTTTATCCAGAAGTCAACGTCATCTTTAAGGCAAGAACTGAAACGCGATCTGGGACACCTGCTTATAAGCGAGTACCAGTATTAGTTTATAACAATCAGAAATAAAATCATAATTGACAAGCTAATCTATACAATGGATATTTCTAATCTAAGTTCTGATATTGACCGCATTATTGAAATGGCATGGGAAGATCGTACGCCTTTTGAAGCGATTACTCTTCAATTTGGGCTAACAGAACAACAAGTAATTGCCTTGATGCGGCGTGAAATGAAAGAATCGAGTTTTAAGATGTGGCGTAAGCGCGTTAGTGGACGTCAGACAAAACACCTCAAGCAACGCGGTTTTGATCGAGGACGATTTAGATCTCAAAATCAAAAGGGATCTTAGTGCAATATCAAAAATTAGAGGAAACGTAAAAATGACATCAGTTGATAACGAACGCCCTGACAACTTAATGCCAACACTATTAGAGATTCGCGACAGTGGTCAGTGTCGTACACTAGAGTTTTCTTGTGTCGTTAATACACTAAAAACGACAGGTCATGAAGATGTCGCTGTTTGGTTAGAAAATCATCAAGCAAGCTATCATGAAATCGTGACGCAAGACTTTGCGCAATGGCTCAAAGATCATTTTCCTGACGAACCAGAATCTATCGCCCAAGACGCAGCCGCAGCCACAGGCTTAGATATGCCAGAAGATTCTTTTAGTTAATTGCAATAGTAGGAGTTGAGCGATCTCTTTTCAATTTGCCCAAATGCGATCTACTTCAGTTGCTAAACGCAGCCCAAATAGTACATAAATTTACTGAATAATCTTCTGTGTTAGTGTGCGCTCGTCAACTTTGTTTGGATAGCCCCGACTTTAGTCGCAGGGCACCTTATTAAGCAATATTACTTACACACTTTAGTAATTTTGTCAATCCCCATTCATCCTAATGATAGATGTCCAAAGCTAAAAGTAAACAATAATATACAAAAGGTTGCATCTATAGCTTTGTAGTTATTTATCGCAGTATGAATAAACTTTTGAATAACAGACTTTACTTGTGGATAGGCGTAGTGTCATTTCTAGTGCTGTACTGGGTTGCAGCTAATGTATTTTTGTAATCTTTGATGAGGAGATGGAAGTACTAGCCTTTTTAATGAGTACTACTGCATCTCCCAAAAATGAACTCAAGATAGCTAGCCATACGTATCATTGGTTAGCTATTTTCATCTTTAGTCCAAATGCGCCCATAGTTACCAGGGATAGTTATCCAAGTTTCTTCAAGTTGAGGAACATCATTCAAGTTTTCGCCGTGTAGTTCCTCACGATAACTTCCACCGATAGGAAACCAAAACGGTACAGTTTGCGCAGTGTCTCCAAAATTCAATGCAACTAAGCTAAAAGCATTTTGTTCGTAGCGCGAGAACAGCAAAACATTTTTAGCATGATAGCGATCAAAATGATTGTAAAAGAAATGTTCCCCTGTGCGAAACTGCGATCGCTCTCGACGAAGTTTGACTAACTTGCGTACTAAAGAAATGACACTTTTACCGATAGGATCGTAGAAGTAATCCCAACGAACAGGACGAAACAACATCACACGCCCAAAACCTTGATCGGGGATATAGTAATTTTCGCCAAACTCTTGTCCTTGCCATAACATGGGAATACCACTCGCCGTTAGCATTCCAATCAGATACGGTTGAACTTTGTACCACAGATTGCGATCGCCTTCTTTTAATAACTCATTATCGCGGTTGATTACTCCAAAATTGCAGACAAACCGAGGATGATCGTGATTCTCAATATATTGCAGCGCTGTTTTTTCGAGAGTGTCATCATTCGTTGTGACTGTTTGAGGATAATCAATCAAACCAAAGCGAAACCCCAAATTTGTTAATTCATCACGATTACCTGAAGCAACTCCTTTAACCGCACCCAGCGTTTCATTTTGCCAAGTACAGTTGCTATAAGTTTTTGCTAAAATTTCTTGCGGTCCTTCTAATTGTTCTGCACACTGAATCAAATTAATCTTGTCGTTATTAAAAAATCTTTGCCAGTATCCGCCAGCACTTTGCTTATCTTTGATTGTTTGATAGGTATTGAACGTTAAACTTGCATAACCTACACCTGTTGCACCATCCCAATAGTTAGGAACGCAATCGTAGCGAAAACCATCTAAGTGATATGTCTCAATCCAGTGATAATTAACTGTATAAAAGAAGTCTTGAGTAAACTGACGAGTGAAATCAGTACTTTCGCCAAAATAATCTTTAGCAAAAGTTCCCATAAAAGGATTTTCGCGATAACCTAACTGGCGATAAACATAGCTGTAAGGAAAACTATCACTAGTATGACCATAGACTGCATCTAAAATCACCGCAATCTTTCTTTGATGTGCAGCATCGATCAACCGTTGTAAATCTTTGCGATTACCAAATCTTTCATCTACCCCAAAATAACCAATAGGTAAAAATCCCCAATCAACAGTCATCCCCACATTAGAAACTGGCATGACTTCAATACAGTTAATTCCCAAATCTGCTAGATAATCAAGTTGAGCGATCGCACCATCAATATCACCGCCAAACTCATTAATCATCAGTTCATACAGAACCAAATCCTTTAATGCAGGTGTTTTCCAGTCTTTTTCTTCTTGACTCCATTCGTAAGGACGATATCCTAACGTAAATGCAGACAGTTTCCCAACACCAAATTCTCTAGCAAAAGGATCGATAATCCAATCAATTTCAGTGCGATCGGGATGTCTCAAGCAATAGCGATAAACATACGTTCCTTCACTTCCCCAAGCTGAAATAGGAATTCTTCTTTTTGTAAATGCTTCACTTTTGATATCTACTTTAACTGACCAATAATCACCGTATTCTGAATCTAATGAATGTGTTAATTCAAACTCATGGGGAGGAATATCTTGGAGAAATTGATCTTTCTCGTGAATAATTTTCAACCACAGCTGATAGCCATCATTTGCAGATACCCAAGGAAGAAATAGTCCAAAATCTACAACCCCACCAGCAATTTCTCTAGCACCTAGCTTATCCAATGGTAAAAGGTTCATGACAAATCCTCTTTTCAATGCATTTTTTTGGATAAAGACAAACTTATCTACCAAATGTATATGCAGTTTTTCGGAAGATTCATTAAAGATAAGCAAATTAAATCAAGACTTTAAATCATGTCCTTCTACACAATTGTACTATTTGTAAGTAGGGTCAACTATAAACACAAAACCTATCTTTATATATTTTTATAAGTCTTTTTTTTAGTTAGTCCACGGAGGTAGACTTAGGTTATTAAGCTGCGACTTTAGTCGCCAAGCTTCTTAAATTTTTACGACTCTTCAACCAAAGCACCACCACAACTGGAACCCGAACCAGCAGTACAACCATAGCAATAAGGTGCTGTTTGAATTTCATCAATCAAATCTAAAGTTCCAGCCTCAAGTAGTTTAGTAACAGTTAATACTTCACCATTACGAGTTTTTGCAGGTAGATTCATCATCTGATTAAAGTCACAATCATAAATATTTCCTAGATAATCTACTGATAATTCATTGCGGCACATTAAATGTTCTACAGTACTTGAATTAAAATTACCTTCCAAAAACTTTAGGTATGGAGTGTAGAGTTTTTGACGTTGTAAATAACCAGCAGTTCTACCCACGGGTAAATTTGCGATCGTAAAGAGGTGATTAAACACAATATCAAAATGTTCTTGCAAGAACATTTTATAAGTTTGTTCTAGCTTACCTTGGTCTGGAGGCAAAGAAAATTTCTCTTCACTCGCAGGTAATTGTGGATTAAAGACTAAATCCAATATCAGATTTGACTCTTTACCATATCCTTGTTGATTGAGTTTTTGTAAAGCCCGAATTGATGCATCAAACACACCAGATCCACGCATCTTATCAACATTATCTGATAAATAGCAAGGCAATGATGCTACAACACGAAGTTGGTTTTTAGCAAAAAACTCTGGTAGATCTGCAAAGCCAGGTTCAAAATAGATCGTCAAATTAGAACGAACAATGACTTCTTTTCCTGTATTTCTTGCGGCTTGCACTAATCGCTTAAACCCATAGTTCATTTCTGGTGCACCACCAGTCAAATCGACAATTTCAATTTCAGGAAAAGTCTGAATCACTTGAATTAATTGTTCGCAAACTTCAAAAGAAAGTTCTTCAGTACGTTTTGGTCCTGCTTCAACATGACAATGCGTACAAGCTAAGTTACAACGCTTACCTAAATTAATTTGTAGTACTTTGATTTCGCTTTTAGTTAAAGATGAGCAAAGTTTTGATTGAAATGGTGTTACTGATAGTGTCTGTGTCATGGTAAATTGTGTTGATCGCTTGGCGATTAAAATTGCAGTTATATAAACAAAGTTCAGATGGTGCGTGGACTAACTAATAATAAAATTTCTATAAACCTATGAAGATAGGTTTTATTTGTGTAGCTGCGGTTTCAACTGCTAAGCTCGTTTTTATAATTTAGCAACAGCCACCGCCAACATAATGCCATGTTGAGTTGGTAATCATAACTTGTTGTTGTAATAAAGAGCCAAGTTTTGTGGCTGTTTTATCACAGACAACTGCTGGTACACCACGTTGTAAAATGTGACCATTAGCATCATCAAACATTTCTTCATGACCGCAGTATATAGCAGTTTTACCTGTAAAAATACACGCTCCATCTTGGGGAATAGGTACTTTAAAAGCTACGGAGTCGAGACTTTCTAAGAGTAGATCTGTTTCCAAATTATATGTGTCCCGATCTAATAAACGATAAGGACGACGCGCTCGAATTTCTACTTGACCAAAGCCAGCATCAACAATTTTGTCAATATACTGTTCGTAGGTAAGTGCGCCGGATAAGCACATTGCTCGCAATCTCTCATCTTGTTGTAGATGTGTCGGTATAGGGCGAGTAGCGATCGGATCGCTCATTTGCAATCTTCCACCAGGTTTTAATACCCGAAAAGCTTCTTTGAGTGCCTGAGAAAGGTCGTCTGGTGCAAAAATATTGAATAAACAATTTTGGGCAACAACATCAACCGCAGCATCTGCAATAGGTAAAGCGAAAGCATCACCTTCACGAATTTCAACAAAGCTAGGATCGAACCAAGGATTCTGTTGTGCAGCAACTTCTAGATTTTGCTTCGCAGCCGATCGCATCGCTGCAACAGGTTCTACTGCAATTACACCACCAGGACGGCGGGAGAAATAGGCAAATTGTAGTGCTTCTAAACCACCACCTACACCAACATATAGTACTGTTGGTTGATTCACAAGTTCAGCTGGATGAACAGTGGTTCCACAACCATAGTTCATCTGTTGCATTTGCAATGGAATCTGAAGTCCTGGAAATTGCAAAGGACTGCTTTGAACGCAACAAAGTCCAACTTGGGGAGTTTGCGCAACTTCACTGTAAAATTGCGCTGCAGTTTCTAAATAAGTCATGCACTTTCAACTGTTCCGGCGTTTTAATTCTAGCGAGAACAGCCACAACTTTAAGTTGGGTAATGGGTAATCGGTAATGGGTAATAAATAATAGATATTCTTACCAATGACCAATTACCAGTTACCAGTTACCAATTTCTTAATCCGACTCTTCACTCCAAGTCCGTAACTGTAAATAAACCAAAACGAGTGCGACTGCTAAGAGTACCGTAGCTGCTGCTGCTGCGTAACCAAAATCAAATTGGGCAAAAGCTTCTTGGTATATATAGTAAACCAATAAATTAGTCGAATTTAAAGGACCTCCCCCTGTAACAACATAAACTTGCTCAAAACTTCGTAGGGTGAAGATAACAGTTGTAATAGTTGCAAATATCAAAGTTGGTCGCAATCCTGGTAAAGTAATATGCCAAAACTGTTGCCAAGCATTAGCCCCGTCAATTTCAGCAGCTTCATAGCGACTTGATGGAATCGCCTGTAATCCCGCCAAGAAGACAACCATATTGAAACCTAATTGCTTCCAAACGCTGAGTAAAATTAAAATGGGCATTGCCCAAACCGTACTTCCTAGCCAAGGAATTGGTTCAATTCCAAAAGAACTTAAAAAAGCGTTAATAGGACCATTCGTTTGAAATAACCAGCGAAATCCTAATCCTGCTGCAACTAAAGAGGTAATGGAGGGAAGAAAATAGGCACTGCGGAAGAAATCTCGTAGGATAAAAGCACGGTTTAGGAGTGCGGCTAGCCCTAGAGGAATGACTAAACTAGGAATAACTGTGGCAATAGTGAAGTAGGCTGTGTTTCCCAGAACTTGCCAAAAATCAGGTGTGAGAAGTAAACGCAAGTAGTTCCTCAAACCAACCCAGCGAATACCTGCTGAGGTAAAACTACCTGTGGTAAAGCTGAGATAAAACAAGTAAGCAATTGGGTATAGCAAGAATATTCCCAAGATAATCGCTGCTGGTGCGAGAAAAACCCACGCGGCGATCGCCTGATTGTCCAACCACGATTTACTATATCGAGGAGTGTTTATCTTCTTCCCCTGCATTCGATGTCCAGTAATTTAAATCAATTTAGCCTTGATTCTACTGTGAGTCTGGTTTCTCCCTCAGTATCTCTAAGTGACATAACACTAGAAGTCCCCCTAAAACTAGGAATTCTCGCCTCTGGTAATGGGAGTAATTTTGCAGCCGTTGCTGAGGCGATCGCGCAAGGTAAACTCAATGCTCACATCCAAGTTCTCATTTACAATAACCCAGAAGCTAAAGCCGCACAACGCGCTCAAGAGCGAGGAATTCCAGCTATATTATTAAATCACCGCGTTGCCTCTAGAGAAGACTTAGATGCGCAAATTGTCAAGACTTTACGCGAATACGATGTCGAATGGGTAATTATGGCAGGTTGGATGCGAATTGTCACCCCAGTTCTCATTAATGCTTTCCCCAATCGAATAATTAACATTCACCCTAGTTTATTACCCAGCTTTAAAGGTGTCCGCGCAATTGAACAAGCATTAGCTGCAAAGGTAAAAATTACGGGCTGTACTGCACACTTTGTCAGTCTTGAAGTAGACAGTGGTGAGATTTTGCTGCAAGCCGCCGTGCCAATTTTACCTGATGATACCCCAGAAACGCTTCATGCGCGTATTCAAGTTCAAGAACATCGAATCTTACCGCAGGCGATCGCACTAGCTGCCTATCAATATTAAATGTTGGTGTAACTTAGACTAAATTAAGCCAAAAACTCAATCCAATCAGACTAGATACTCTTTTATCTGCTCACAAGTTCCTCAAATTGTTTTCATATCATTAAAGTGTTCGCAATAATGACTCAATAGTTAGATGCTAAGCAGCAAAAGATAGCACATTCAACCTAAAGACATACAAGACAGAAATTACATTCGCAAGAAAGTTGAAGTATCTTGCAGAACTTATCGCAGATGATCTTAAATTGCCTCAATCATAACCTATGCATCATCTACCGCTAATCTCTTAAGTCAAATAGGAGGAAATATGTTTGCCAGCAACAAAATTAAAGCTTTTTTGCAAGCTGTATTCCAAATTCCTGTGCAATTCGTTCGTTACCTCTGGGAAGGAGTAAGTAGAATTTTTAGCCCTAGTGACGATCGCTATCCATCCACTGGAGTTCAGCCCTTTGAAGGAGAACCGGCTGACGATAAAAGAAGGCATGAGTGGTAATATTTGAACCTCACACGACTATAAGTCGCATGATTCCTGCTTCATCGAGTCCTGCCTGAGTATTCCCAGGTCTTACAGATTCTCCACAGGCGTTTTGAGTATCCGGCGCACCGACGGCTACTGTTAATAGTCTCAATCCCTCACGAAGAATATTGACTGCTGCCGTGCAATCTCTCAAATGGTGAGTATTACACGCAGGACAATCCCATTCTCTAATACTCAAATCCTTGACTTCTGGGTTGATGAAGCCACAGCAGCTACAAGTTTGAGACGAGGGGAAAAACGGAGAAACTTTCTGCACAATTCGGTCATGCCATAGTGCTTTATATTCCAGCATGGCAACAAACTTTGACCAACTAGCATCCATAATACTGAGTGCTAATTTGTGGTTTTTTACCAGGTTAGCTACTCGTAAATCTTCAATACAGATAATGTTATTTTCTCTGATTAAACGAGTAGACAATTTGTGCAGAAAGTCATCTCTGACATTCGTTATACGTTCGTGAATTCGAGCTAGTTTGGTTTTCGCTTTAGCTCTGTTCATGCTTCCTTTAACGCTATGAGAAAGCTTCTTGTTAGCTCTGCGTAATTTTCGTAAGTGTTGGCGATAATGCTTAGGGTTTTCAATCTCTTTCAAATCACTGGTAACAAGGTATGATTTTATCCCCAAGTCCAGCCCAATACTTTTATCTACATAAGGATGTTTTTCTACCTCTATTTCGCACAAGATGCTAGCAATATACTTGCCTGTTTTTGTCCGAGTGACGGTAACGTTAATAATAGAGCCGTCTATGTTTTGAGATCTGCGAAACTTTAACCAGCCTAACTTTGGGAGCTTGAGGTAGTTTTCTCTAACTTGAATGTTGCCGTTGGTGAAGTTGGTTTTATACGACTGCTTAAACCCATGCTTCTTTTTAAACTTAGGGAAACCAAACTGTCTTTTTTGTTTGGGCTTCTTCAAGTCGGCAAAAAAGTTTTTGTAAGCAGTCTCCAAATTCCTGAGTGAATTTTGAAGGGCGAACTTATCGACTTCTTTTAACCACTCTATTTCCTTCTTGAGTTGTGTTAATTCCTGACTGCATCCACTGTAATTTAAAGTTTTCTGCTCGGATTCGTATACCTCTTTGCGTCTTGCTAAAAAGCGATTGTACACAAAGCGAGAGCATCCAATAGTCTTGTTGATTAAGACTTCTTGGTTACGGCTCGGAATTAGGATAACTTTAAATGCTTTTTGCACTTGAAAGAAGGTGTTTATTATACTCGATTATACCATCGGCGACTAACTCATGTCTAGAAGACACGAGTGTGCGTCGCCTTTCCATCAACAGTTTTTTGAGTGCATCGACCTTGGTTCTACATCGCAGTGAGAGTATTCACAGATTAAAGTTGTAAGTTTCGCCGTGGCTGAGATACTGCACGCGATCGCGCAATCCTGCATCTTCTAGTGCTTGCATAAACTCTTCAACTGGCGACTTAAACACAGTATAGTCGTTGTCATGAATGAGTATACTTAGCTGCGGCGCAATAATTTCACTCATATACCACTGATGAGTCGATACACCTTAACTTAGCCATCTGTGATTGCAGAAATACCCTATCTTCAAACTTAGATTCTGAATGAAGTTGCTCTCAATCTTCATTTTTTGTATTTATGAGTACAACTTATAGACACATACAAATCTATCTAGTGAATAGCTAATACACGCTACAAGGATGAAGTTGTGTCTTTTGGAACTATGAATAATTAAAGTATCATCTGTATTGGCATCAGGAGATCGGCATCGTATGTTTAGTATTGGAGACTATGTTTTTCATCAAAATACAGGTCACATAGGTAAAGTTATTGGATATGGATACGAAATCTTTGATAACGTTTACACAACAACACTGAAAGTGCTGCTAACAAGTGACAGCAATTCTGAACATAAAGGAGTAGTAGAGGATGTGATATCAAATTGGGTTCAATATTTATCTCAATCGGATTCAAGTTTTGAAAATAAGAGTTCTCAAGCTAACAACATAACTAATAATTCAGCAGTTGCTTAATAAGTAAGTTGGCGGTGCTTCTTTTCAAATTTCAGTGTTGAATGTAACAAATAGTTCTCCTAAATTTTTTGTAAAACTTGGTGTTGGGGAGTAGAAAATAGGAGATCGAGAAGAGGGAAATTGCTTGTCAGGAAAGCCTTTGTGCTGATTAAGCAGTTTCCCTGATTGCCGTAAACTCAGAAGAGTTTAGCGAAGTAAGTTTTATACTTCTATTAGAAATTCATAGTTGTGGTAGAAACGTCCAATATTAGCTAAAGCTTAAAACACATAAGTTCATATTATTTTATATAAGTTGACTTATTAGCTGGATTTTGGGCTGATTTCAACAAAATTATTGCTTGCTCACAAGTTCCTCAAATTGTTTTTATAAGTTCAAAGTGTTAGCACAATAATCGCTTCTTTAATGCTAAGCACAGAGGGAGGAAAAATTTAAGGATTAAGATAATGAGCAGCAGAACACAATAAAAAGTTTATAGCAACCATATTTGAGTTGTGTCATCTTTTTGCAACGAACTGCAAAGCACGCATAGGTGCATCAGTAGTTTTTTGTAGAATATGACACACAAAAAAATCAATAGGATAACTATTCAATAAATCAAAGAAATACAGCCGATGACTAAAACAATTGTGAATTTAACTTTGCCAATTCTCTTAGAAGAAATTGAGCTAGCACTCAATCAATATCCTCATCATCCATACCAACAAGCTTTTTCTAATCCTGACTTCCGTCAAGAACTAATTGCTTATGTTTTGAGTAGGGTTTTTAGCAAGTATGTCGTTGTTGATGATGAAAAACGGCAGCATACTGATCTTAAAAAGATGTACTACAAACCAGATCAAAAACAAGAAAGAGAAGCTTACATTCATGAGGGAATTCATTATCTTGTTGATAAATATGCTGAATATGTCTATCACCATATTCCCTCCGAAGTAAATTCGGGTTCTATCCCTTCTAATTGGTTTGGATAATTGACAATGAGGAGTGAATGAATGACATCAAATGAGTTACATCTTGAAATTTCAGACATGATTACTGGATTAACAGCCGCGATCCTTGCGCCGATTGTTTTTCCTGCTGCGGCAACATTAAATCATCCAGTAACTAAAGCAATTCTTAAAGAGGGAATCATTTTATCAGAGAAAGTCCAAGAAGCAACAGCACAAACAGAAGAAACAATCGCAGATTTAGTGGCAGAAGCAAAGACAGAATTAATTGCCCGACGTGAAAGTGAGGCGAATTCAACCTTGATAGGAAACACGCACAATTCACGAGCTACTGAGTACATTATTGATGCATTTACAGATATCAATACTCAAGTACGACAAGCTACTAATAATATGGCTGATTTACAATTATTACTACCACTAGGATTAGGCGCGATTGCCTTGCGTCAACTACTCACAAAAGGGCTACAAATTGAAGAAATTCCTTGGTACGTTCTAGCTTGGTATGCTTTTGATAGTTTTATCAAACTCAATGAAGCAACAACACAGCGATCGCTTGAATAAGAGGCAATTTTCGTGATTCAAGCAATACACACAGTAGTTCCAGGAAGAGCAAGATATCGTATTGACAAGCTTTATCGCTGCGAAGATTTCAAACAGCACCTAGAATTTTATCTATCTCAGCAATCAGGCATCATTAGTGCTACTGCAAATACTTTAACAGGAAACATTTTAGTTCTCTTTGAGTTACAGCTTAGTGTCGATCGAGTACAAGAATTAATTGTAGAAGTTGCACAAAATTACAATCCACACGCTGTAAGCAATCAAGAATTGAGTACCAATCCGCAACAAAATGGTAGTTGGTATACACTCGACATCGATGCTGTTTTAGCACAGTTGCAAACATCAGATACTGGATTAACACAGGTAATTGCTCATCAATACTTACAAAAGTACGGTACAAACACTTTACCCGAAACAGTAACACGCTCAGAATGGAGCATTTTACTTGAGCAATTTCAATCATTACCTGTTGGTTTACTGTGTATTGCAGCAGGGTTATCAGTGGCGACTGGAGGACTTGCAGATGCTGCGGTTATTATGGGTGTTGTTGGTATTAATGCAGCAATTGGTTATATTACCGAAAGTCAGTCAGAAAAAATTATTCATTCGCTCAAAAGCCGCGATCGCCCGTTAACTTCCGTCTTACGCGATCGCCAAATCGTTGAAATTAACACCGCCGAAGTTGTTCCAGGAGATGTTTTAGTTCTTAAAGCAGGAAACTATGTCGCCGCTGATGCAAGGTTAATAGCAACAGAAAATCTGAGTATCGATGAATCTGCACTGACAGGCGAAAGCTTAAGCGTGAGTAAAAGCACCGCATCACTGATTGCTGCTGATATTTCTTTGGGCGATCGCATCAACATGGCTTACAAAGGAACGTTAGTGCTTGGGGGACAAGGTTTAGGAGTTGTTGTAGCAACAGGTAAGTTTACTGAAATCGGTAAAATTCAAGCGATGATTGGTGAAACTCCGGTAAAGTCAACACCTTTAGCGCGACAACTCGATGAAGTAGGTTCGCAACTCGTACTACTTGCAAGTGGAGTTTGCACTCTCGTATTCGCTGCGGGATGGCTGCGAGGCTACGGTTTACTACAAATGCTTAAAACATCAATATCACTCGCTGTTGCTGCTGTACCTGAAGGTTTACCCACGATCGCAACAACAATTTTAGCGCTGGGTATCCAAGATATGCGCCAGCACAAAGTCATTGTCCGCAGTCTGAATGCAGTTGAATCCCTAGGTGCAGTCCAAAAAATTTGCCTGGATAAAACTGGCACAATTACGAAAAATCAAATGTCCGTTGTCGAGATTCACACCGACTCAAAATTAATTTCTCTTGCAGACGGGCATCTTAATATAACAGATGCTAACACGCTCAAACTAATTCAAGTCGCAGTTTTATGTAATGAGAGCGTCGTCACGCGCGATGATAATGGCGAATATGTTGTCACAGGTTCAGCAACCGAGAATGCATTAGTTGATCTGGCGATCGCTGCTGGTATTGATGTTTTAGCACTCCGCGAACAATACCCCTTAGTAGACACTAAGCCGCGTGCAGAAAATCGCAACTATATGAGGATGTTGCGTCGAGGTTCCCTCGACGCCCTGTCATCCGTGAGTACGCAACTTTATCAGCATCACCAACCACTTTTTGCGGTTAAAGGTAGCCCTGGAGAAGTTCTTGATTTGTGTCATTGGCGGCTCGATAATGGTAAAAGAGTCCCGCTTACTGATGCCGAACGACTGGCGATCGCACTAGAAAATGATCGCATGGCAGGTAAAGCTTTAAGAGTACTCGGTGTTGCTTACGGATACGAAAGTACTGAGTTGGTTTGGTTGGGCTTAATCGGTATGGCAGATCCGGTGCGTCATGGTGTCAAAGATTTAATCACGCAATTTCATCAAGCAGGAATTGATACAGTCATGATTACTGGCGATCAAACTCCTACAGCTTATGCAATTGGGAAAGAATTACAGTTAAGTCGTCACGATCAAATCCAAATTTTAGATGCGCAAGATTTAATTAACATTGACCGCGAAGCGCTGCAAGCTTTGTGTGATAAAGTCGATATCTTTGCGCGAATTAGCCCTGCAAATAAACTGCAAATCGTCCAAGCATTACAAGCAGTAGGTAAAGTGGTGGCGATGACGGGTGATGGTATTAACGATGCACCTGCTTTAAAAGCTGCCAATGTTGGTGTTGCGATGGGAACAGGAACCGATTCTGCACGGGAAGTTGCAGATATTATTTTAGAAGACAACAATCTCGCAACAATGATTGTTGCAGTCAGTCAAGGGCGGACAATTTACAACAATATCCGCAAAGCTGTCCATTTTTTACTCGCTACAAACCTCAGCGAAATTATGGTCATGGCGATCGCCACAGCAGGAGGTTTTGGTCAACCTTTAAATGCACTACAATTACTCTGGCTCAATTTAGTCACAGATATCTTTCCCGCACTGGCTTTGGCGTTAGAACCTGCGGAACCTGATGTTTTACAAACACCGCCACGTAGTCCAGATGAGTCAATTATCAAAGCATCCGATTTTCAAAGAATTTTGTTTGAATCAACAACATTATCTGGCAGTACTTTAGCAGCTTACGCCTACGGAGTTACGCGATATGGTATCGGAACGCGGGCAAGTACGATCGCTTTTATGAGCTTAACACTAGGACAACTTTTGCATTCCTTGAGTTGCCGCACTGAACATAGCATCTTTGAGCATATCCCCCCTAATCAGTATTTAAATCTAGCGTTAGCTGGCTCAATGACTTTACAGTTCGTTGTTTTAGCCCCTGGATTGCGCAATTTATTAAAGCTTGCACCATTGGATGGATGGGATTTAATTGTCATCGTTAGCAGTGCATTATTGCCGTTATTTGTCAATGAAAGTACAAAGCACCACGGTACAAATTTATGAAACAGGACTTTATGTTCACCTCAGAATCTGTCACTGAGGGACATCCTGATAAACTCTGCGATCGCATTAGTGACGCAATTGTCGATCGTTTTTTGCAACAAGATCCTTATGCACGAGTGATTACCGAGTGTGCGGTTTCTACCGCAATTGTCTTTATTGCAGCAAGGTTTGAACCAAACACAAATGTTGATTTTACCAATATTGCCCGCCAGGTGATTGCACAAGTCGGTTACGACCAACCTGCATTTAATGCCAAAACGTGTAGTATCTTAACTAGCCTGAAAGAATTGCCCTGCGATCGCCTATATCATTTTGACGATCAGTTAACTGATGCAGACATCGAGCAAATTCCGGTCAAAAATCAAGTCACAGTTTTTGGTTTTGCTTGCAAACAAACTCCGGCTTTCATGCCATTACCCATTTGGCTAGCGCACAAACTAGCGAAGCAATTAAGTACTGTCAATCACAAAAACATTCTTCCCTATCTTGCGCCTGATGGTAAAACCCAAGTAGGAGTAGAATATCGCGATCGCAAACCCGATCGCATTCACAGTATCACTATTGTTGCTAGTCAAGACACCATTCTACCTGATTTAGCACAACTACAAGATGACATCCGTCAAACAGTCATTGATGCGGTATTTGCTGATGAAGAGATTCGTCCCGATGCTGCAACGAGAATTTTTATTAACCCTGAAGGTTTATTTATCACAGGTGGTCCTTATGTCCACGCTGGATTAACAGGAAGAAAAAATGCAATTGATACTTACGGTGAATACTCTAAGCATAGCGGAGCAGCTTTAAGTGGTAAAGATCCGATCCGCATTGATCGCATAGGTGCATATATGGCACGATATGCAGCAAAAAATATCGTCGCGGCAAATTTGGCAGATGAGTGTGAAGTACAACTGAGTTATTCTATCGGTTTAGCTCGCCCAGTCAGCATCCAGGTTGAAACCTTTGGTACAGGCAAAATTTCTGACACTGAATTGACAACACTTCTAGAACAGCATTTTGATTTTCGCTTAGCGGCGATCGTGCGAGACTTTAAATTACGTTATCTCCCTGCACTCACCCCAGGTGGATTTTATACAAAACTTGCTGCCTACGGTCATGTCGGCAGAACAGATATAAATTTACCCTGGGAAGCAACCGATAAAGTTACGGCATTGGCACTGTAGACTTAAAATCTCAGTTCATTC
This sequence comes from Gloeocapsopsis sp. IPPAS B-1203, assembly GCF_002749975.1. Classification (NCBI taxonomy): domain Bacteria; kingdom Bacillati; phylum Cyanobacteriota; class Cyanophyceae; order Chroococcidiopsidales; family Chroococcidiopsidaceae; genus Gloeocapsopsis; species Gloeocapsopsis sp. IPPAS B-1203. Next base: position 202,200 of record NZ_PEIG01000004.1, read on the forward strand.
ATGCAGAACGAACACTAATCAATTGGTCTGAGACTACCCATGCAGCATAGTTAAGAGCTTGTTGAATGTCCTCATGCTCAAGTTCAGGGTACGCCTCAACAATCTGCTGAATCGACATACTTGCTAGAAGTTTCAGAACGAAGGCTACTGTGATTCGCATGCCACGAATAGTAGGTTGTCCAAGACAGATGTTAGGATCGATGACAATACGATTAACCTCTTCCATAACGATGTAGTTTCGAGCATTAGAACTGCTGTCAGCAATAAGCTTGTAGCGCTAATACCAACTTAGCAAACAACAGGTTGCCCTAGCCATTTTTCTGCATAATCAAACAATTCTAAAAATCTGAGTGCTTTATTTGAGCAATTACTAGCCTATCAATAGAAGTTTCATCTTTGCTAGAGTACCCTGCAGAACTTTTACGATCAATCAGTAAGCATGTAAGTTGCTGTTTAATTAACAAAAAACTATATTTTGCTCCAAGCTTCCCTTAATTTTTTAAACTGAAGGTGAAGTCAACGGAGGGAGTTTCAGTATGAATACGGATCATATTGAACAAGAAGCTCGTGAGGCAATGGCACAACAGCGCCAGCATGAGGAGCATTTGCAGCAATCAATGTTGAGCCGTTCTGAGGCGGAAGTTGATACACCACCTGGTAGTCACACCGCAGAAGAAGCTAGGGAATTAATGATTGAGCAACGCCAGCAAGAAGAGCAGTTACAACAGTCAATGCTGAATCGTTCTGCTGCTGAAGTAGGTTTGTCTCAGGATAAGTCTTCTCAGAAGTAGCTTGAGTTTAATTAGGATAACAAGTCTTACTGTTATTCATTGCCAAGGTAGCTATTGTGGGCTATCTTGGCTTACGAGAAGAAAAATCACGTTTAAGCTACATTTTTTAGGCTTTCAGAATCTTGGATACCAAGCAGCTTGTTCCACACCTGAGTAATTTTTTGCCACCATGATTGACGATTGATTCCTAGTGCCTTGTTATAACTCACGTATGACTGTTGATAGCGCCCTAAATAATGCAGGGCTGCGCCGCGAATTAACCATGCTTCTTGATGCTCAAAATCAAGTTCTAGGGCTTTCTCGCAACTGATAAGGGCTTCAGAGTACCTTTCTAAATGTACCAGTACAACTGCTCTTAATACCCAACTGCTAGGATCGTCATCTCGAATTGCTACAGCTTTGTTGATGTTTGCTAGTGCCTCTAAGTAGTGACCTGAGTTAGCTAACGCTGCACCCCTAGCAAACCAAACTTGGTAACTATTCATCGGTGTTGCTTTGTCGAAGCTTGTCATTATCACAGCCATATGAGTATGTCAGATAAGCCCACAATTTAAAGGTAGTATATTTGTTGCTTTCCCATGCTGTAGAAATTACGGTAACAATTGTAAATCTTTCGATAATATATTGGGGATGGCGATCGCACAAAAAATGTATTACTGTTCTACCAAGCGGCTAGAATTTACTAAAAGCGTTGCGCTAAAATACCCTGATGAGGGCTAAACAACAAAGCAAGCAGAAACAACCCTGAGACAACCAGGACTATCGCTGCACCTGAAGGGATATTCAAGTAATAACTAAGATACATACCACTTACACTGCTGATCATTCCAAAAACTGCACCTACTATCATCATGTGATGAAGTTCTTTGACAAGCATGTAAGCTGTGATTCCTGGACCAACTAGTAGGGAAACAACGAGTATCACTCCTACAGCCTGCATACTAGCAATAATAGTTAAAGTAATTGCAGCATTTAACCCAAAATGAATGAGTTGTACAGGTAAACCTATAGCTTGCGCTCCTAAAGGATCAAAAGTATAAAATAATAATTCTTTATAAAAAAGCTTGACTAAAACTAAAACAAAAATAGTGATAATTAAAGTCTGCCAAATATCTGTAGCAGTTACTCCTAAAATATCACCAAACAGAAATTGATGTAAATCAAGTTTACTCTGCAACACAGTAATTAAAGTAATTCCTAATGCTAAAAATCCAGAGAAAACTAACGCCATAGCAACATCAACTTTAATCCGAGATTGAGATTCAATCCAAGTAATGACAAACGTACTCAGTGTTCCAGAAATAAATGCACCGAGATAAATATCTATGCCAAAGAAAAAAGCGATCGCTAGTCCTGGTAAAACAGCATGAGCAATAACATCTCCTAATAAACCCATCCGCTGCACAATTAAATAAGTTCCCACAACCGCACACAAAACTCCTAGCAAAACTGCTGTGGCGATCGCATGACGCATAAATTCAAAAGTTAAAGGTTCAATTAACCAATTCATATAATTTGTTGATTCAAAAGTAGTACACTATCTCCATAAGCACGTTGAATATTTTCACTTGTAAAAACTTCTTTGAGCGATCCATGAGCAATAATTTTACGATTCAATAGCAAGAGGCGATCGCACTGCGCTAATGCACCTCCTAAATCATGCGTAATCAGTAACAAAATTTTTCCTTGAAGTTTCAATTCTTCAAAAACCTCAAACATAATCGATTCTGTCTTTTTATCAATCCCGACAAAAGGTTCGTCAAAAAAGAACAACTCAGCCTCTTGAGCTAGGGTACGAGCCAAAAATACCCGTTGTTGCTGTCCTCCTGAAAGTTCCCCAATCGAACGCCGCCGTAAATGAGAGATTCCTACACGTTCCATTGCTGCTGCAGCAATTTCTCTTGAGCGACGGCTATGTTCGCGCAACCAACCTGTGTGCATGGTGCGCCCCATTAAGACAACACGCTCTACAGTAATGGGATAGTCCCAATCAATCGCCGATCTCTGTGGCACGTAGGCAACTGAGTGTAATTGCTGTTTAAGCGATCGCGCCCTATACCTCACTCTACCACTCGCTGTTGGTACTAAACCTAAAATGCCCTTGACTAGCGTACTTTTTCCTGCCCCATTTGGACCAATCACGCCAACAATTTGTCCTGGTTGTAAGCAAAAACTGACATCCTCAACAGCAGAAATTCCTTGGTAGTTGACACCTAAGTGCTGAACCTCTAACATGACATTTTTAGAATGATAATGATAATCAAAAAATAAATTGAAAATGTTACACAAGCATTATCAGCAAATTGTCCTAACCATAACCTTGGGGTTAATCGGCTGTAATCCAACACCAACAGGACAAGATACAACAACACAACCTGCGGGCGATCGCCCCTCAGTGATTGCAACTACCAGTGTACTGTGTGACATGACACAACAAGTTGCCGCTGAGACTATTGATTTAACATGCATGGTTGCACCAGGAGAAGACCCTCATTTGTATCAACCTACACCTGAAGACCGCAAAGCGATCGAACAAGCAGATTTAATTCTATACGGTGGTTACGATTTTGAACCAGCTTTAATCAAATTAGTTGAAGCTACTAGTAATCCTGCACCAAAAGTTGCAGTACATGAAGTTGCAGTTTCGCAGCCAATTATGGCAGAACCTCACAGTCACGGACACGATCATGAGCATTCTCATGACGACGGTAGTACAGCAGAGGAAAATGCACCAGATCCTCATGTATGGCATAGTGCCCAAAATGGTATTGCCATGGTAGAAACTATTCGCGATAACCTAGAGCAAATAGCACCAAATCACGCATCGCTCTACAACAGCAACGCCCAACAAGTGACTAGCGAATTAACTCAAATCGATACCTGGATCAAATCACAAATTGCCACAATTCCACCCCAGCAACGCAAGTTAGTTACGACCCATGATGCGATGAACTACTATTCTCAGGCATATGGTATCCCTATTGAAGGAGCATTAGGAGGCATTAGTACAGAGGAAGCACCTACTGCTGCTAGAGTTAGCGAACTAGTCAAAGATATTCGCCAATCGAGTGTACCAACAATTTTTGCCGAAGCAACGATTAATCCGAGGTTGATTGAAACTGTTGCTAGAGAAGCCAATGTTCAAGTTTCAGAGCGTAAGCTTTTTGCCGATGGCTTAGGAGAACCAGGAACTGATGCTGATACCTACCAAAACAAGCTTATTGCTAATACTCGCACTATTGTAGAAGGACTAGGCGGTAACTACACACCTCCACAAGTAGCTAGTAAAAGGGGTGAGGGGTGAGGGGTGAGGGGTGAGTTAATCTCATTATTCTTAATTTTGCGTAGTGGTAATGGGGAATATGCTATATTAACCACAATTCATTTACTCGTAATCTTTCAATAATGGTCTATCAGGTTCGATTAGTGAATCCTGACATAGCACTTGATCGCACAATTTTAGTTTCTGAAGATCAATACATTCTTGATATAGCAGAAGAAGCAGGAATTCGTTTACCTGCGGGGTGTCGTCAAGGAAACTGTTCCGCCTGCGTTGCCAAAATTATTAGCGGAGAAGTCGATCAAAGCGAACAGAGATTTTTGCAAGCTGCAGAAATTGCAGCAGGTTACACTATTACTTGTGTAGCTTATCCATTATCGGATTGTATCTTACAAACGCATCAAGAACAAGTTTTGTATCATACTTCCTTGTATTATTCTGCTGAACAAAGTAGGTAATTGATAATAGTAATAAAATTGAAAATTTTTCAAGCAAAAGCAATTGTTAATGGTTAAATTTAAATATTCTTCGCTAATTGATGCACCTGTAGAAGTTGTGTGGAATTTCCATGAGCGTCCTGATATACTCAACCTTTTAACTCCTCCTTGGCAACATATTCAAGTTATCCATCGTGCAGGAGGATTAGAGGTAGGAGCATTATCTGAAGTGAGAATTTTTGTTGGTCCAATCCCCCTAAAATGGTTAGCTGTTCACACTGAATATGATAAATATCATTTCTTTACAGATGAACAGCGCGAAGGAATGTTTGAATATTGGAGACATCGCCATCAGTTTACAGCAGAAGATCATACAACTCTGCTTACCGATGATATAGACTTTAGTTTACCTGGTGGATTTTTATCAGACTTCTTTGCTAGTTGGTCAGTCATGATGCAACTCGATCAAATATTTCGCTATCGGCATGAAGTCACACAACGAGAATGTCGAATTCATCATTAAACTTATATAGCAAGTAGTGGAAGTATAAAAAAAATTAAGATTCTTCAATTCAAAAATCAAAAATCAAAACTTTCGAGACGTTATTTTCACACACTACTATTATATAAGTCATAAATATTCAAAAAGCTCTACCACCCAGCTCAATTAGAATAAAAAAAGAATTTGCTAGACTTGAGAGTAGTCAATCAACCCACTGAAGGACGCTGCACCGATGACGCTTTCCATGCATCCCAGTACGTTACTGCTAACTAGGGAATTACCAAACCTGCAATATAGCTCAACACGCGATCGCTTCGATGAAACCTGGGAAGCGCCATTATCAACTCTTTTAGGTTTAGGACGTGCAGCAGGGGCTGATTTTGTTGAATTTTTCTTAGAGCGAGTCAACTATATCAACTGTCTAGCTGAAGACGACACAATTACTAGTATTTCTCCACGACTATCTACAGGTGCAGGAGTCCGAGTTTTTCGTGGCAAAGCCGATTGCTATGTTAGTACCAACGATTTATCATTTACAGGACTCAAAGCCGCCCTGGAAAAAGGATTATCGATTTTAGGGTTACAACTTCCAGCACCTAACGGTTATGTGCCAGAAATTAACTTAGAACTTCTGCGCGATTACGCCACCAAAAAAGACAAAGAGTCTTGGCTTGCAGGATGCAGTTCGATGCGCGAAATGGGCGAAATTCTCCTTGACGCTAATGCGCACCTTAAACAAAAAGCAACTCACGTCCAATCAAGACGCGCAGTATATTTCCGCGATTGGCAAGAAGTTTTAGTTGCAGCGAGTGATGGAACTTTCGCCAGAGACATCCGCCTAACGCAATCGGTAGGTTATAACCTTTTGTGTGCAGATGCTGCAAATCGTTCATCGATTAGTAAGCGCGTTGGAAGCACCAGCGAACCCGACTTTTTAAGAAATTGGCACTATCAAACCGACGCGGAAGAAGTCGCCGACTCCGCCGGAAAAATGCTCTACGCCGACTATGTAGAATCTGGTAATTACCCCATCATCATGGCAAATGAGTTTGGGGGCGTGATCTTCCACGAAGCTTGCGGACACTTGTTAGAAACTACCCAAATTGAGCGCAAAACAACTCCGTTTGCAGATAAGAAAGGTGAGAAAATTGCGCATGAAAGCCTAACAGCTTGGGATGAAGGACTTTCTCAAGATGCTTTTGGGACGATTGACATGGACGATGAAGGAATGCCTGCGCAAAGAACATTATTGATCGAAAATGGCATTTTGAAGAATTTTATCAGCGATCGCACTGGTTCAATGCGTACCGGACACCCCAGAACAGGTAGCGGACGCCGCCAAAACTATACATATGCAGCAGCATCAAGGATGCGTAACACCTACATCGCCCCAGGAAATTACACCAACGACGACTTATTTGGCTCAATCGATAAAGGTATCTACTGCAAGAAAATGGGCGGTGGTAGCGTTGGTCCTACAGGACAATTCAACTTCGCTGTCGATGAAGCGTACCTGATTGAAAATGGCAAAATCACCAAGCCCCTCAAAGGCGCAACCTTAATTGGTGACGCCAAAGAAATCATGAACAAGATCTCGATGTGTTCGCAAGACTTGGGACTTGCAGCAGGATTCTGCGGTTCTGTTAGCGGTAGTGTTTACGTTACCGTAGGTCAACCTCATATCAAAGTCGATTCGATTACCGTCGGTGGAAGATAGATTAATTATGCCTAATATTGATGAACTTGCAGGATATACGCAAGCGAGTGCAGAACGCCTGGGAATAGAAAAATTTGATATTTACGGTTCATCTGTTGACGAAACCAGCGTTCAAGTTGATAGTGGAGAACCAAAACAAGTCAAAGCCTCGAATCGTTCCAGCGTCATTGTACGTGTTTGGAATAAAGATAATACCGTCGGAGTAACCAGCACTACCGATGTCGATCCTAATGGCATTGACTTGGCTTTAAAAACAGCTTATGAAGCAAGTACCTTTGGGGTAAAAGAAAATGTCCCTGACTTCAGCCCTGAAGCTACTGCTGAACTGCAAGCCAATACCGAAGCAACAGCCCCGCAAGCGCCCGTTTCACAACTTATTGACACTCTGATTGCAGCTGAAAAAGAACTCTTACAAGCACATCCTGCGATTAAAGGCGTACCATACAACGGCTTGTCGCAAAGAGACCTTAGTCGCTTCTACCTCAACAGTCAAGGTGCGGTACGTAACGAAGCGCGATCGTATGCATCGATTTATCTTTACAGCAAAACCGAACAAGAAGGCAAAAAACCCCGTAGTGCTGGCGCTTTTCGGATCAATCGTAGTTTAGAACAAATTGATTTGCAAGGTTGCGTCCAAGAAGCCGCCGAGAAAACAATTAGCCATTTAGATTACGAAAAAGTTAAATCGGGTAAATATCGTGTTGTTTTCTCCCCCGAAGCTTTTTTAAGTTTATTAGGTGCTTTTTCCAACCTTTTTAACGCCCAAAATATCTTAGATAAGCAAAGTCTTTCGACACCAGAATCTTTAGGTAAACAAATCGCCTCACCACTGCTTTGTGTTTGTGATGATGCGCTGCATCCTGAAAATATTGCCGCAGAAACTTTTGATGGTGAAGGTACGCCAACCAAACGTATTTCATTAATTGATAACGGAGTTTTGAGGAATTTTATTCACAGCGCAGGTACCGCAAAACGTTTCAATACGCAACCGACAGGACACGCGAATATTGGTGCGAAAGTTAGTGTAAGTTCGCATTTTTATCACGTATTTCCTGGAGAAACTGCATCACAGGAATACAGTTTAGATGATGCCGAAAACGTCATTTTTATTGATGATGTGCAAGCGCTTCATGCCGGAGTTAAAGCGTTACAAGGTTCATTTTCACTGCCGTTTGACGGTTGGATTGTGAACAAGGGTAAAAAAACAAGTATTGAATCTGCAACGGTTGCAGGAGACTTTCTGGAATTATTGCAGTCAATTATCTTTGTCGAGCAAGAACCTGAACTAACACCAGCAGGGGTTTGTCCAAGGATTTGGGTTGATAATCTTTCAATTACTGGAGAATAAAGAAATACCTAATTTCGAGCTATATAGTATGGTTATCGCGATTTGGTTTGATATCTTCTAATTCTTGTAATTCTCGGTAGGCGAAGCCGCCACAGCCGACTAGGAATAAACTGATGGCAGTGATCACATACAAAACTGCCATCCCAGCCCCAGAACCGCTGCTAAAGATACTACCTAGGATAGTTGCTATGCCTCCAGGTGACATAGCGGGTTCAAATACTCGATCTGCTAAAGGACCAGCAATAAAAATTGCGATCGCCGAAACAATTTGTAAAACTAAAGCATTGGCGGCAAATACCCGCCCTTGCTTCTCTGGAACTACGTTTGCCATCCAAAGTGCCGTTTCAGCGCTACTCAGCAATGGGAAATTTAACGAGGAGCAAAATTGTGCAGGAATCCATACGAATGTTGTACGTCCTAAGCCAAAGACGGTTTTACTCAATCCTGCCCCAATAAATCCTAGCAGCATGCCGTTGATTCGCCGCTGAGGACCACCCCAAACACTAACAATAACTGCACCTGTGACGCCTCCAATCCCAGCAGATGCCGCAACACTGCCTAAAACTTGAGCACTACCATCAGTACGCGCGAGAATCATCGGGTCGTAAATGGCTCCTCCAAGGTCATGCGCAAACCAAAATAGTGCAGTTGTCACTAATAAAGCACGTAAACCTCGGTGATTCCAAATATAGCGCAGTCCAAAAGTTAGAGTCTCTAAAACTTGCTGATCGGCATCAGGACGCGATGGCTGGGGAATATTAACAGCAATCAAGGTGGCGATTGCAACGGTAAAAGTTGTTAAGTCAATTAAGAGAATACCTAACAGTCCAACGACAGGATAAAGACTACCAGCCAACGCTGGAGCAAAGATTGCAGAGCCATAGTGTACCATTGAACCCATACTGCTAGCACGGGTATAGTGCTGTTGTGGCACAATCATTGCAATTGAGGTTGAGTAGGCAAGCTGCTGAATTTGTCCAAAACTACCATTAACCGCACTTGTTAAGTAAAGATGCCAGATTTGTAAGTTATCAGTAAGGTACAGTAGCAAGATAGCTATAGTAGAAAGTGCAGCAATTGCATCTCCTAAGATCATCAAACGTTTGCGGTTAAAGCGATCAACAATGATACCTGCAAACAGAGTAATCGGAATGCGCGGTAATTGCGAGAAAAAGCCGACAAGTGCCAAAGCTGTCGCTGAACCTGTCAGTTCCCAAGCCCAAATTATTAAGGCAAACTCGGTCATATAAGTGCCGATGGTAGAGACAAGTTGACCAAGCCAGATAATGGTAAAGGTACGCACAGGATAATACTATGTTGAAGAGGAATTGATGATGGAGATACAATCTGCAAGTCAAGTGGTTACTCCTCCATTAGAAAGTGGCGATCGCATGTCGCGATTTGAGTTTGAACGCCGCTATCAAGCCATGCCGCACATTAAAAAAGCAGAATTGATCGAGGGAGTTGTGTACGTGGCATCGCCATTACGCTTTAGAAGCCATGCTAGACCGCACGGACGTATAGTCACTTGGTTAGGCACTTACGAAGCCTCTACACCTCAAGTAGCATTAGGTGACAACGCTACAGTACGCCTAGACTTAGATAACGAACTCCAGCCCGATGCGATTTTGTTGATTCAAAGCGCGGGAGGACAAGCACGACTAACAGAAGACGATTATGTCGAGGGTGCGCCCGAATTGGTCGTAGAAGTTGCCGCAAGTAGCGCTGCCAACGATTTGTATGATAAGAAAAATGCTTATCGCCGCAATCAAGTTCAAGAGTATATTGTTTGGCAGATTTTTGAGAATAAACTCGACTGGTTCTGTCTACAAGCGGGAGAATACGTATCGCTAGTACCCGATGCTGATGGAGTCGTTCGCAGTCAGGTTTTTCCAGGATTATGGTTGGCTGTTCCAGCATTATTACAGCAAGATATGGTGCAAGTGTTAGCAGTTTTGCAAGCAGGATTGAATTCAGCAAAACACGCGGAGTTTGTTCAGAAGTTGTCAGGGTAGGAACTGGAGAATGCAATTTTTAATTTAAAACTCATAACTCCTAAAGACTAGCTTTTTTCAACTAAATACTTGAACAGATCGTCAATAACTGCATCAGCAGCTAGAGGATTACCCCCTCTCCAAGTTGGATAATTAACTGGATACACCCGATTGTGTTGAACGGCTTTCAACTTCTGCCATAGTGGGTTTTGTTTGAGTTGTGCTAATTTTTGCGCAGATTCATCGCCGTCTGTTGCCACAAAGAGGATATCACCATCAATATCCATCAATCGTTCCTCAGATAGCGAAGTAATACCTCCTGCGATGGGAGAAGCTTGAGCAGGTGGACGACGCAATCCTACATCTGCAAGAATGCTGCCATTGAAAGAATTTTGTAAATCAATATCGATTGTGCCGCAGCAAATATGCACGAACGAAACTTCCAGATCTTGAACGCGATTTCCTAGTGCTTTTTTTAAAGCTTGAATGCGTTGCTCGTAATTTGCCCAAACTTGCTTGGCTTCCTCAGTTTTCCCCAGCACTTCGGCAACAAAATTAAAGTGATTTCTCCATGACGGATATCCTTCCCAATCATCTAGAACAGTGGGCGCAACTTGCGAAAGTTGGTTGTAGATTGCTTCAGCAGAATATTTGAGACCAATAATCAGATCGGGTTGCAACACTAGTATTTTCTCAATATTGGGTTGTTCTTCTTTCCCAATAACCTTGATGTCTGCGATTAGCTGGGCGAGATACGGAGGAGGATCGTCAAAGTATAAAATTGAACCAATCGGCTTGACACCTAATGCTAGTGCATTACCTAGTGTAGGAACGCCTAAAACAACAACACGTTGAGGCTGAAGCGGAACGCAAGTTTCTCCTACTGCGTGCTGAATCATACGACAATTAGCAGCCGCATCCAGTGTAGGGGCGATTTGAGCAGAGCGGCTACTACAGGCTGACACGATACCAAAGGACATGACGACCAACAATACGAATCGCAGCCAACGGACGATGTTCATGGTGTTGTGAATGGTGCTGATATCATCAAAACTCTACAGAAATATTTGCTAGTACGGTAAAGGGAGCTTGAGGCGTAATAAAAGAGCCTTGCGTGTTGTAATATTTCACACTAAAAAGATTTTTGAAATTTACAGCAGCACGCCAATTGTCACGGCGGTAGAAAAAGCTGGCATCGGTGCGGAAATACGAGGGTAACGTAACATTGGTATTTGGTAGTCGTGCTTCGCGTTCATCGACGTAGACTAAACCTAGACCAAACCCCAAGCCTTGAAAATCACCCGATTGAATCTCATAAGTGCTCCATAAACTGGCAGTGTTTTTGGGAATTCCCGCCAGGCGATCGCCCTCTGGAATATCATTATCTTCGCTAACAAACGCATCAGTAAGCGCATAAGTTGCGATCGCATTCCAACCAGGCAAAATTTCTCCTCTAACATCTAATTCAATTCCTCGGCTGGTTTGTTCTCCCGTTTGAATACTAAAATCGGGATCTTCTGGGTCAGGAGTGGAAACGTTTTGACGGGTAAGATAATAGAGCGCTAAGTTAGCCGAAAGGCGATCGCTCAAATCTTGTTTGAATCCAATCTCGAATTGTTGTCCGCGTTCAGGTTCAAAAAGTTCTCCAGTACGTGTTGTGCCACCGAAAAGAGTTGGTGTAAAGGCATTTGCCCAATTAAAATACAGTGCTGTGCGATCGCTGGGTTGATAAACAATTCCCAATCGCGGTGAGAAGGATGTCTCTGATCGTTCGCTGTTAGTTGTGTCGTTGAGTGTGTCGCGGTAAAACGAGTCGTTGAAATCAAGCCTTCCTCCCGCGAGAACAATCAAGTTGCGGGTGAGATACACTAAATCTTGTAGATAGATACCGATGTTTCGCGTGCCATATTCTTCAAAAAATCCAGGAACATAGGCACTAGGTCTAGCACCATAAACTGGATTAAAAATATCAATAGGTCCTAGTGTGGCATCAAAGAAATCGTAGGCAAAGCGATAGCGGGCATATTCGACTCCAAACAGGAGATTGTGATTGATAGAACCTGTACTGAACTCACCAATGATTTCTGTTTGTACTGAAAAGTTTTCTTGCTGTTCATCGCTTCTTTGGGCATCGCGTTGTAACGTCCGACCATCATCATCGACAAACGGTGGAGAGTAATTACCAAGAACAGCAGCTTCGGTTTCTCCGTTAATAATCAGCCCAGCAAATCCTTGGCGAACTTTCCAGCGATCGCTTAATTCATGTTCGAGGTTGTAGCCAAAGTAGTAGGAATTAAACTCGGCTCGATTGACATCAGGTTCAAACAGAAAGCGATCGCGTGGTAACTGTAAAAACACTTCCCCTGATGGAAAGCCGCGATCAAACACGTAGTCGTAATTTTGATATTCAAACTCAGTCGTCAGCGTTGTTCGTGGTCCAATGTTCCACGTCAGTACAGGCGCAACAAAGATGCTTTGATTCTCGTTAAAGTCACGAAAACTATCCGCATTAGTATAAGCAATATTGAGTCGGTATAACAACGAGCCATCATCGACAAGTGGTCCTGTCAAGTCAACAGCCGACCGATAAAATCCGTAACTACCAACTGTACCATTGACTTCGGAGCGGGGATCTGCTAAAGGACGTTTTGTAATCGTATTGACAGCGCCAGTGAGGTTGAATCCACCCCCATAAAGCACAGAAGCAGGACCTCTTAAGAATTCTACTTGCTCAATATTGGCAGGATCGCGCGGGCTGATAAACGTAAAATCTCGAAATCCATTGCGAAAGCTTTCCCCAGCATTAAATCCTCGGATGTAGTAATCATTAGAAGCAAGCCCGCCATACCCCGAAAAAGGTTCTACCCCAGGAACATTATCAGCAAGTTCAGTTAAACGGACGATTTGACGATCTTCAATAACCTGGCGCGGAATTGCTTGCAGAGTGAGAGGTACATCACGTAAAGGTGCTTCAATTCGGGTTCCGGTGGTTGCGGCTGAGGGATTATATCCTTCGTCTTGCGTTTCTGTGACGGTAATTTGAATCGTATCGTCTTCAACCGCTTCAGTTTCTGCGACTCCTGGTGTTACGCTGAGGACAATGGCTGTTTCTTCTGCTTGAATGCTGGCTGTTGGTGGTGCATTTACCCCAGTTATGGTAACTCGAACGCGATTTTGTAAGTTGATAACAGATGTGAAAGCAATTCCTTCTCCTGGATTCGCTGTCTGGAGTTGACCATCAGGCGATACCAGCACTGCATTAGGAATATCTATAAGTAGCGCATTACCAACAACCGAAGTTCCAGGTGACACGAGTTGTCCTGTGGTTTCTAAAACTACCTCTAACCCAGTTTCGGTAGCATTGAGTCGGACTTCAGTGACTTGAATGGGTGATTCTGAAGATTGCGCTAGCCATTCCTTAACGGTAGTTGCGGGACGATTGATCTCTTCCAAACGTATTAGCTTATTTGCAGATTGTTCTAATACTACCTCCTTCGCTTGTACCGTTTGAGACACCAGTACAGTCACGAGCGCTGCAATTGATATTGATACTGACTGTTGCATATCCTCCTACACCACATGACTACAGTTACCGTGCGTTCTTAAGAGAAGTTCGCAAGTAGTATTGAGAATATGCGGTTTAGGCGATCGCATTTTGTCGCAAACGGATTTTTTTTTGTCCGATCCGGATCTTTTAGTATTGACTAGACTCTACGATATGTACTAGGAGTCATCCCAAATTGCCGCTTGAAGGCATGACAAAAGCGACTCTGGCTGGCGTAACCAACGGCGTGAGCTACTCCTGCAATACTTAAACTGCGTTCATTCAAAAGTTGCTTTGCGTGTTCCATTCGACAAGCTTGTAAGTAACCATATACTGTTGTGCCAAAAAGTTGCCGAAAACCCATCTTTAATTTGTAATCGTTTACTCCCACTTGGCGGGCTAAGTTCATCAATGATGGTGGATTGTCCAAATTACGGCTTAAAATTTCTCTAGCATAATGGAGTCGCTCAATGTCCTCACGCTGCAAGGTGCGAGTTAAAGTAGAGTTGCGATCGTCATTCCATTGATTGAGTTGTAAAACGAGTAATTCTAAAGTTTTGCTTTCAAGATACATTCTTTTCATCATCCCGTGATAGGGACAGTTAAGAATTTCCCGAAGCGTATCGCGCATTTTAGCGGTTATTTTACCCACAGCTTGATGAAAACGTGGTGCTGATTTACCTGCTTTCAATAGCTGTAGTTCATCGGGCAAAATATCAAAATCGGTGCTAAAAGCGCAAAAAAGGTCAAGTTCTAGAAAAATTCTTAAGAATTGCAATCGTTGGTTAGCTGGTGAAATCTCTATTTCCTTGATATCCGGTAGAAAAAATAGATAATTATATCCAGCCTTTTCTTCATAGTCTTCTTTAACGCCTTTGATACCTGGAGTGAGTACCCGATGCACTCCTGAAAGGTAAAACTTCGACACCAACACTGTCATCGAGTCATCGTGATGGTTTTCCTTGTTTAAACATCGGTGATAGTCATCTTCGATAAACTCCACCATCAGTCCAGGGCGTAGCTGAATTTCCCAAAAGTAATCTTTGCTATATTGATTCTGGCATCTTCCTACTCTATCAAAACCATCCACATTGTAAGCAAGATAGTGCTTGTGCAAGCTGGCTTCCCACTGTTCTGTGTATTCCGCTTCTGTAATCGTTTTCATCAGTTACTGTAGTGCAAGAGATACTAGCTTTATGATTAAATGAGAATATTTATCATCATTGCAGTATACAAAATAGCATCAGGTTTTGTTAATACAGTACGAAGTAAGTTAGAAAAAGATACCGTTTTACCTTCTAACTACAACATCTAAACCGTCAAAATCACAACCAAAATGGGATATGCGATCGCAGCAGCAACTATCTTTTTTATTCATGGAAGCTATTCACATAGATTTTTGCAAACTAAAACGCAAGTTGATATGCTGTTAAATAAAAAAAATTCAATAAATAATGGATTTAATAATCGCTATACTTATTTCGTTTCTTTGTATCATAATTAGTCTTACCAAAGGTTACTTTATAGCTTATCCCCTTTTATTTTCTTTAATCATATTTACTCTTGTTCTTTGGCGTAGAGGCTTTCCTTTAAAGACAATACTATTTTTAGCTTTTCATAGTAGCCAGAAGTCTTTTGCAGTTATCAGCATTCTCTTACTAATTGGTGTAGTGACAGCAGTTTGGATGGCAGCGGGAACTGTACCTGCACTCGTTTATTACGGCATCCAATTTCTTAACCCGCGCTACTTTATTTTATCAGCCTTCATCTTAACTAGCATGGTTTCAGTGCTACTTGGTACTTCGTTTGGAACTGTCAGCACCGTTGGCGTTGCGTTGATGATTATTGCTAGAGAAAGTAATATCAATTCTAATTTAGTTGCAGGGGCAATTATTGCGGGTGCGTATTTTGGCGACCGCGCATCTCCGATGTCTTCGAGTGCTAATCTTGTCGCCACTATTACTCAAACTAAACTGTATGTAAATCTAAAAAATATGATGATAACTGGTTGGCTACCTTTTTTAGCTGCTAGTTTTGTTTATTTAGTTTTATCAATAAGTAATCCGATCGCAGTAACAGACAACATTTTACTTACTGAAATTCCCAAAGTTTTTAATCTTGATTTATTTGTTTTACTACCAGCTTTTATAATTTTACTGCTATCTTTATTACAAATTGAAGTCAAAGTAACTTTATTTTTTAGTATTATCACTAGCCTAATTATAGGAATAGTTTTACAAAAATATTCACTGGTTCAATTACTAAATTATGCTGTCTATGGATTTAATTTAGATATCTCATCTCCCCTTACATCTATATTAAAAGGAGGTGGAATTATTGATATGCTGAAAGTTTCAATTGTTGTGATTATCTCCACGGCTTTAGCAGGTATGATTGCTGGAACTAGAGTTTTAGAGTTTGTTGAAGTTTTTCTAGAAAAATCTAAAAGTAGAAGCCGCTTATTTTTAGGAACAATTGTTATAGGAACAGCAGCAGCGGCTTTTGGTTGCACTCAAACAATTGCAATTCTGCTAACTCAGCAACTTGTACAAGAAAGCTATCATCAGAAGCTAGATAATTATCAACTAGCACTTGATTTAGAAAACACGGTTGTTGTAATTTCTCCTTTAATTCCTTGGAATATTGCGGGACTTGTACCA
This sequence comes from Gloeocapsopsis sp. IPPAS B-1203, assembly GCF_002749975.1. NCBI lineage: Bacteria > Bacillati > Cyanobacteriota > Cyanophyceae > Chroococcidiopsidales > Chroococcidiopsidaceae > Gloeocapsopsis > Gloeocapsopsis sp. IPPAS B-1203. Next base: position 218,473 of record NZ_PEIG01000004.1, read on the forward strand.
GCAACCGTTTTAATGACTGACTGGAAATTTATTCCATATACATTTTATTTATACTTTCTGCCAATTTTTAGCTTGATTCATTTTCAGAAGAATTATTCTAAAAAAGTGTTTGGTTTTTAAATATGTTGTGAACTATGAGTAAAGAACTGTTTGATTTAACAGGTAAGGTTGCAATTGTCACAGGTGCAGCGCGGGGATTGGGAAAAGCGATCGCACGAGGTTTAGCTGATGCTGGTGCTAGTGTAGTTATTGCCGATATTGATCGTGTCACAGCTGAAAATACCGCAAAAACAATTGGTAATGCATTCGCCTTGAGTGTTGATGTCACTAGGCGCGATCAGTGTTTGCAATTAGTAGAACAGACGGTAACGCACTACGGCAAGCTTGATATTATGGTTTGTAATGCGGGAATTGACATTATTAAATCAGCAGAAGATTTAGAAGAATCTGAATGGGATGCAATTATTAACGTTGACTTGAAAGGTTATTTTAATTGCGCTCAAGCGGCTGCAAAACAGATGATAAAACAAGGTACAGGTGGTTCAATTATTATGAATTCATCGATTGCAAGCGTTGTCGGAATTCATGGATTGGTTGCTTATGCAGCGGCTAAAGGTGGTGTGAATCAATTAGTCAAAACAATGGCGATTGAATGGGCAAGTAAAGGAATTCGCGTCAATGGTTTTGCACCAGGATACTTTGAAAATATCATGCAAGGCGCGGGTGATATTCACGCTGATCTTAAAAAGCAAGAACAAATTAAAACGTTTACACCAATGGGGCGTCGAGGAAAACCAGAAGAACTTGTAGGACCAGTTATTTTCTTAGCCTCGCAAGCTTCTTCTTACGTTACAGGGACGATTTTAATGGTTGATGGTGGATATAGTGCGATGTAAATCAGGAACTAACCCAAATAACAATGACAGTCGGGCTTTTCAATTAACGATTCGGCAAGTGCATTGAGTGCAACTGCTGCAAGTATTCCACCGCCTAATGTTCCTTCAGTAGTAATATATGGTATACGCGATCGCATCAATCGACGTTTAGCTGCGGGCGCATGACTAAAACCGATAGGCATTCCGATAATTAAAGCTGGTTGTATGCCGTTTTCTACCGCGTTACACGCTGCCATTAAGACTGATGGGGCATATCCTATCACTAACACGCAACCATGTTCCAGTTCGTGCAATTTCGCTTGATTTTGATGCCAAAAAACTTGTTCAGCGTCAGCCGCACTGGTAATGTGCGGATCTTTAATGAGGGTTGTCACTTTACAACCGAGATGTTTTAGCCGAGTTTGATCGAGGGCTGCAACTACAGCAGGAACATCGCCAACAACTTGGCAATTTGATGATAAAGCATTTCTAGCAGCAGCGATCGCTCGATTTCCCAACCGCACAAAGTTAACTAAACTCACATCACCACACGCTAACACGAGCTTAGAAAGTAGATCGGCTTCGATTTCAGATCGATCCGACAAATCGGGTAACAACCGCTGTAACGACTCGGCAAACGCCTCAGGATGGTTATGCGTTGCAGCATCCCAACTATCCCACAACTGTTCTAATTGTCCTAATCCATCTTGCGTTTCGACTTCTAAAAGTCGTAATTGGGCAATTGCTTCGGCTTGTAAATTTTGACACGCGCGATCGCGTCCTAGCAATCCCTCTAATGCGGCGGCGGTTTGGCGTAACCGCGCTAGTTGTTGCATCACTGACTGATATTGTTGTTGCAGTTGCGTTGTCAGCGTATTAACTTCGCTACTCGCATCGGTTTCGAGTAATTGACGAATATGCGACAGTTGAAAGCCTTGTTGTTTTAAGGCGACAATTCGTCGCAATTGTTGAACATCTTGCTGAGTATACAGACGATAGTTGCTGTGCGATCGCACGGGTTGCGGTAATAACCCCATTTGATGATAATGCCGTACCATGCGCGGTGTCATATTACCACCCACACTTTCAGTCAGTTCTTTGATTGTTAAATACTCATTTGCCATTATTTTCAAAAAGATACTAATTATACGTCTGAACCGCTAGGTAAATATGCATCAACGTCTCTCGCAATATCTATAAATATGCGTTCTGCTCCCATATAAAACTTTTGTAAATTCAAGGTTGCAGCATCATAAAAATCATGATCTTGAGTTGTTTGAGCTTTTTGGATCTGCTGTATAACTTTTTGAACTGTACGCTCAATATTAGCAAGTTCTTGATTGAGTCGAGCAATTAATAAGCTGTACTTGCTCATAACTCGATCCCTTGTGCGATCGCGTAGCGTGCGCGGAGCGCAATCGCATTTTTGATATACAAATAGGAATTGTCAATCTCCACCAAATCTACAGCAAAAGTAGAATCAATTTCCTGTAACCTAGCAACAGCTTGAAAGTAATATTTAGAGTTTAATCCCCCAACAGCCAAATCAACATCAGATCGTAGATGAATGCGTTGCTGATCCAATAACGATCCAAACACAACTACGCGATCAGCCCCAAAACGCTTGAGAATCTCAGCCGCTTCCCGCGCCACTTCCCAGCCACGTTGATAACGTTGTACCATTTGCTCAGCCAATAGCTGTTTTTGCTGTTGAGCAGTACGAATGTAGGCTTGCATTCGCTCATCGGTTAAGCTGGGCAATATTTCTGATATCAATTGCTTTACTCCTATTTTGCCTGACTAATGCCAATTTAAGAGATACGCGGAGTGGGAAAAGATTCCTCTATGTCCCCACGTCAGCCATTGTTTTGGAAACTTCGCGGACGTGACAATCAATCCCCGCGTCAGCCATCTGTAGCAATTTATCAGTAGTGATAACGAGCTTGTAAAAAGTCTACTCGGTCATGTCGAACTCGATAGATGAGGCGATGTTCTAAGTCTATCCGACGCGACCAAGTATCAGCATCTAAGTGCTTAAGAGCTTCGGGCTTACCTATTCCCTCAAAAGGATGCTTCATCGTGTCTGTGATTAACTCAAAAATCTTGTCTACTTTACGAGGAGCCGTTTTGTACCACCACCCTAAATCTTCTTTAAATTGTGGACTAAAGTCAGGAAAGCGTACTATCTCTAATGGTGGTGACGGCGGTTCAACTTTCTTCTTTGCCACATTGCTCCGCCTTTAACGAAGCGATTGCCTCATCAACAGCTACTAGTTCTAAAATCTCCTCATCCCTTGATTTTGACCACTCTAAAGCACCCAGCAGACGTGCTGCATTTTTAGGGCTTCTCAGAAGGTAGGCTGTTTCTTTGAGACTTGCAAGTTCGTCTTCGGCAATTAAGGCAACGTTTGGTTTGTTACGACGCTCAATCACAATAATTTCTCGGTCGTTAACAACTTTATCAAGAAGCGTAGCTAGGTTTTCACGAGCTTTGGTATATGTGGTTTGCATACTTAGCTGGCACTCTGTACAGTACTACTGTACATATTATAACAAAGGATATTGCAAATTAGATTTAAAGCTTGACATTGACATTAATGTTAAGGTTTAGCGTAGGGTAGTCGCCTGATGAAATTGACTACCGTGATGGCTCATTCCTTTGCAATTCCTCGCCTCAAAACACTGACAGAACATCCTGATGCAGTTGCTGCGATCGCTTGTGGCGTTCTTTTATTCTGCGGTTGGCTGTCGTTGTACTGGGGTTGGCTGGGTTTAGGATTGTTACTGCTGTGTGCAGCGTATGTGATTGGCGGCTACGAAAGCGCTCGTGAAGGATTGACAACGCTATGGAAAGAAAGAGAACTCGATGTCGATTTACTGATGATTGTCGCCGCGTTAGGTGCGGCAGGATTGGGTTTGTGGCGACGCGAGTATTATTTAATTGTTGATGGGGCGGTATTAATATTAATCTTTGCCATCAGTGGGGCGTTAGAAGGCTATGCAATGCAGCGTACCGAACGTGATATTCGTAGCCTAATGAGTTTGAGTGCAGATACCGCACGCGTATTATTGCACGGACAAGAACAAATGATTGCGGTGGCGAAATTACAAGTAGGCGATCGCATTCTTGTCAAACCTGGAGAATTGATTCCCACCGATGGCATTATTGTTGAAGGTTACACGACGCTTAATGAAGCCGCGATTACCGGTGAATCGCTACCAGTCGAAAAAACAGTCGGCGATGAAGTTTTTGCAGGTACGCTGAATGGTTACGGTGCATTGCAACTACGAGTTCATCAGCCACCCGAAAGTAGTTTAATTCAGCGCGTGATTCAACTTGTCAAACAAGCACAAACCGAAGCCCCACCATCGCAGTTATTTATTGAGCGTTTTGAACGCGGCTATGCGCGGGTGATTGTCGTGTGTGGAATTCTACTCGCAATTTTACCACCGTTGATTTGGGGTTGGAATTGGGAAACAACGATTTATCGCGCTTTGATTTTTTTGGTTGTGGCTTCGCCGTGTGCGTTGATGGCGGCGATTATGCCTACTTTATTATCGGGAATCGCGAATGGAGCGCGTCAAGGGATTTTGTTTAAAAGTGGCGCACAGTTGGAAATGATGGGAAAAGTAAAAGCGATCGCATTTGATAAAACAGGTACGCTGACAACGGGGAAGTTGCAGGTTGTGGAGGTGATTCCGGCGGATGGGGTTTCCGAATCGGAGGTGTTGCAAGTAGCAGCGGCGTTGGAAGCTTATTCGGAACATCCAATTGGTGAGGCGATTGTTAAGGCGATGAAGCGAGGAAACGACACACAAAAAATAGAGAATGTGCGCTCGCATCCTGGATTGGGAATTAGTGGAGAAGTCAATAATCAGGAAGTTTTAGTAGGAAAAGCAACCTTTGTTTGTGAACAAAGTAGCGTTTCTCGAACAGATTTGGAGGAATCCAGCCAGCAACTCGAAGCCCAGGGTAAAACTGTGGTGTGGGTGGCGAGAGAAAATCAAGTATTGGGAATTATCGCGGTGGCGGATACGGTGCGATCGCAAGCTTTTCAAATTGTGGCGCACTTGAAGCATTTAGGAGTTCAGCAGGTTGTGATGCTGACGGGGGATAATGAACGTACTGCACGTAACATTGCGCAAGATATTGGTGTTGATCGAGTTTATGCGGGGCTTTTACCAGAAGATAAAGTCAATGCGATTCGTGACTTACAAAAACAATATCAAACTGTGGCAATGGTAGGTGATGGAATTAATGATGCACCTGCACTTGCTCAAGCATCAGTGGGGATTGCAATGGGGGTGGCGGGGAGTGATGTAGCGTTGGAAACAGCGGATATTGTCTTAATGGCGGATCGTTTAGATAAGTTAGTTGCAGCGATAAAATTGGGAAGGCGATCGCAATCGATTGTTAAACAAAACATTGTGTTTGCTTTGGGGTTTATTATATTACTATTAATTGCGAATTTTGCGGGTAATATTACTTTACCTTTAGGCGTGATTGGGCATGAAGGTTCAACAGTTATTGTGACACTAAGCGGTCTGCGGTTACTGCGGAATTAGTCGCTTCCGGTTCATCTTGCATATTATCTAATACGTCTTTTAAACAACTTGCTAAAGGTACAGCAACAAGTAACCCTAAAAGCCCTGCAAGTTTTGTGCCAATAGCTAAAGCTGCAATAATTCCTACAGGGCTAAGTCCGGTAAAACTTCCAAGCAACCTAGGTGCAATGATTTGATCGATAATTTGATCGACAACAAGCGCAACAGCTAATGTTTTAACTCCTAGCCAAAAATCGTGCGAAGCGACTAACAAACTTACTAAACTAAAACTCAAAACATCGCCAAAGGGAATTAGTGTTAGAATTCCTACACCTAACCCAAAAATTGAACCAAAAGGAACATCTAAAAACAGAAATACTAAAGTCATCGCGATACCAACAATGACTGCTAAAGCAACTTGCCCGATAAAGTAGTTTTGAAAATTCTGTTTCAAAGATTGTTGTAAAGTAATACCAAAACGTGGTGGAAATAGTTTAATAATACCTTTCCAAATTCGTTCGCCATCTAGGAGAAAATAGAAACTAATAACGACTGTTACAATAAGTTCCGAAACGCTATCAATTGCCCCTAGTGCCACTCCTAAAAAGCGCTGTGCTAAAGATTCTAATTCGTCGGGTAGACGTGCGGTGATTTGACTGGCTAATTCAGTAAAATTAATTGGTAAATTTCGCGATGCAGCCCAATCATCAACGGCGTGAAGTTTTTCACTTCCTGAATCAATCCACTGTGGTAGTAGTTTAGCACTTTCATTTAATTCTTCTAAAAATATCGGTATTAAAGTGATACCTAAACCAACTAAAATGACTAAAGCTGTGATAAAAACAATTCCCACAGCATATTTACGTTCTATTTGACGTTGTTGTAAAAAATCAACAGGATAGTTTAAAATAAAAGCTAAAATAGCAGCCAAAACAAAAATACTCACTAATGGTTGAAAATACTCAAAAGCTTGTAATAGTAACCAACCATTTAAAATAACTAAAGGAAACGGCAATCCGATTGATAACCATTGCTGTACTTTAGTTTTATGTGAATTAGTCATAATGAGAGTATTTTTGAATATACAAATATTATCCTATGCTACGTAATTAGAAGATTAAACCTCTTGCGTGAATGCGAGTGCGAATAAATTTGCTGCTAGACAAACGAAGTCCACCTTCGTGGACTTAATCGGCAATTTCTTCAGGTTTCCCAATTTGCTTGACAGGAAGTCTTAGCGCGATCGCTTTCACAACCTCTGCAAGTTGTTCGCCAAATATTTTATTGAGCATTTCAGTATCAACTACACCAGCACCAACTGTATTCACTCGTATAGAAGCTAATTCAAACCTGTTTTCCCTAGCGCCAATCGTCTAATACAAAAACGTCTGGTCGATTGTAACCAGGCTCGTTTGGCTTGTGCATGACGACACCGACGATCTCAGTGCGAAAATGGCGAGCAACCATTCTGGTATAGGCTGCATCATGGCTGGTATTCACGCCAGCAACGAGACGCAACATTTTTTGAGACGCTCCATATGCTTCACACAGACTAAGTAACTTCTCAAACTGTTCTTCCGCTTGTATTCCTGGGCGCACTGCGCCAAACTTGATATAGCATACATCGCTACCTGCTTCGCTGCCTGCACCACAATGACAAACAGCGAATCCTGTTAGACCTGTTTCATCCCACAGCAAAACGGTGTCACCTAAATTTTGAGCATGAACGGCTTCAATCTCGCGCGATAAATCTAGCCCTGAATAAATCGCATCTGTGAGTTGAGAACACTCTTTGAGACAATGAGATTGTTCCTGTGGATCGAGTTGGGAGTACTTCGTTCCTGGTAATTCCTGCTGAATTGCTTGAATTGGTTTTGTCATAATAAAGGTCAGAAAGCGCGGGTAGAATCCAAACTTCTGATAAAGAGTGTGATGCTTTGGGCTATTTGGAAAGGTAAACAACCCAGCCTGTTGCGTTCCCCACTGAGCAAACTGAGTCATTACAGGTTCAATCAAACGTTGAGCAATGCCTCGATCCCAGAAGTCAGGGTGAATAGTGAGCGGTCCAAAAGTACCGACGCTACCCCAACAAGTGGCAATATTCGAGCCTACTAGTTTCCCCTCAACCTCAGCAGCAAATGCCGCTGACGGCTCAACTTTCCAACGGGGTTGAACATAGTTCGCATCACCGCCAAAATCAGTGGGTTGAGGCAATCCGATAAAAGTACCGAAGGCAAGTCGAAAGATATGGTCAGCCGTTGCTAGCTCATTTTCTTGAAGGAGCCGAATCGAGGTGTTCATAAGCGGCACTCTCCGCTATTGGTGTAAAAAGTTTAGCAATAAATCCTTGCCAACTTGGAACAACGAATTCAATCTTCACTAAGAGCTATCAACCTCTAAAACTCAAGCGAGAAGGTTTAACTATGAATTGGTATAAAACTACTTGGTAATGCCATAGAAGTAATGAGGGTAGAGTAGTGAGGTAGTCGTTACTGATGGATTGTTCACGTCCGATGCCGGCTTGTCCCAATTGCTCTGGGTACCGAAGTGTTAAAAATGGTCGGATTCATAACGCTAAGCAACGCTTTTGCCGTGAATGTGGTCGGCAATTTGTGGAACATCGGGACAAAAGAGTGATTGACCAGAAGACGCGATTGGTTGATAGGTTGTTGTTAGAACGTAGATCCCAGGCGGGAATTGCCCGCGCCGTACAGATTTGTGAGCAATGGCTGCACACCTATGTCAACGACAAGTCTGCACGGGTGCCACGTCAAGTTGAGCTGAGCGCCAAAACAAGGGGAAACTGACGATTCAATGCGATGAGTGATGGTCATTTGTGGAGCACAAGGCTGATAAACAGTGGGTGTGGTTGGCACTTGATGCCTCTACTGGTGAGATTATTGGTGTTTATCTTGGTGCCAGAGATGAAAAAGGCGCACCCACTGTTTATGGCACTCCTTACCACCTGCCTATCGCCAGTGTGCAGTTGCTCTAGGACAAGAGACCCGTAAGACTGGCGACATTGAACGATGAAACAACACACTTAGGCAACGAGTGTCTGGTTTGGTACGAACAACATTGTCTTTTTCCAAATCATGAGAGAATCACATTGGTGCGATTTGGTATTTTGTCCACTATTACAATGCATCATTACTTATTTAGCACTACCCCAAGAGCGGTATTCAAAATCAATGTCGTCAAGTGGTCGGCAAGTACCGCCCCAAAGATTAGTAGAACCACCAAAATATCGAGCGCGTGACTCACTTAAAGGAAAGTAGGGAACACCTACATTTGCACCCTGATAAAGTGATTGCGCAACTTCATCAAAGTCTAATCCGCCACTTTCTAGCAAGCAAATTTTGTATGGTTGACCGCGCAATTCTCGCGCTAGTGTAATGCCAGCAGCACCGGCACCAACAATACACACATCACTCTCAATCAGCGTGTTTTCCGGTAACATCAATGTATCAATTAACATAATTGTTTTTACTAAATGAATGACAAATGTCCTCCGACTCCCTTCGGGGCTACCCAGACAAAGTGTGCCTGCGCACACTCTTAAGCTCAAGTTTTATTAGTAATTCCACGGAGGTAAACTATGTTTGTTTAGTAGCGAATTTACTCGCCAAGCTTTGTTTATTTAGCTGCGCATAGCGATCGCCCGCGCTGGCACACCTACTGCGATCGCGCCATCAGGTACATCATTGGTGACAACAGCACCAGCACCAACTACAGCACCCTTGCCAATTCTGACTCCGTCTAAAACAACGACACCAAAACCCAACCAGGCGTCGTCATCAACGATAATGCCTCCTTTTGTCTGCAACGGTTGTTGCTTAATTAACTCTCCTGGTGCTATGCCGTGAGCATAGGGATAGAAAGCGCAGTTTGGTGCAATTTGGACGCCACAACCAATCTCAATGTATCCCTTATATGCGGAGAATTGGCAGCGGGGTTGAATGTGCGTATCAGAACCAATCTTGAGGCTGCCGCCATCACCTGTTTGAATACAGGTATCATTATGCAAATGGACGCGTTCAGCTAATTCTACGAAACCGCCATTGGTGTCACGAAAAATAATGACGCGATCGCCAATAAAAATATGCGTGCCGAGTTGCAGATGAGAATGATGGATAGTTGCACTAGGCGCAACATAGCCTTTTGAGTTATAACGAGCCAAACGACGGCGTTCTTTGTAAGGTGGAGCAAACCAAGTTGCAATCCAAGTTGAAGTTCGTCCTAAATAACCTAATCCAGCAAATTGCATCCAAAACATCGACCATTTGGTTAAGACAATGCTGTGCACGCTAGCCAATCGCTTGGCATGGGAAAAACGAAACCAAATACGCTGAGGTAACGCAGGTATCATAGTTAATTTCTAGATAGTCAGTAATATCTCGTCGTACGTACTTATTGGTCGCAAGTTAACCACTGAGAAAGATCGTGCTGGATGAGTTCTTGAAGCTGTAAAATATCTACGCGATATTCTGCAATCAGCTGCTTTCGTACTTTTAACGACAGTGGTACCAATGATTTCTTGAAGTTAGTGTGGTGCTGATTGATTGTGTTTGGAAGTAAGCGCTGAATAAAACTGATGAGATTTGCTTGAGTATGGATGGTATATAATTGATGATTTTTAGGAATAATGGTGACATTATGTTTTTTAGATACATCAGGGACAAAGCGATCGTCTACTCCTAAAAATTGGAAGATATCTTTAAGCAAGAAAAGCGGGCGATCGCACAACTCTTCATAAAGATAAATTCTGATCTGACTGCGCTCAAATAACTCAAAATAACGTTTTAGTTGAACATAATAAAATCCTAGTTGCTTATAATACTAAAAAGGTCTCCAGTTACTCTGCATTCGTATTTTCTCTTCGCGAAGTGCCAGAGCAAAATCAGTTACTGGTTCAGCACCAAATCGACACTGATGCAAAAAATTAGAGTATGCTCTATCAATAGGATTGTGTAGAAGAGCAATTATTTTTACTTGTGGCACATATTTATAAATTTGGATAGGAGCTTTTTGAAGGTAAAGATACCACGGAGATGCTTCACCAATTGCTATCTCATTTGAAACCCCTTGAAACAGTGATTGATATGTCTTGATATCAGTAATAATAGTGTGATTTTCCTTTGCATCGTCTGGTCTTTGAAAAATTATTTTTTCTCCTTCTAATCCAAAGAATTTAGGCTCTTTAATTGGACTTGTATAAACCTGTGGATGAGCTTTCAAATATTCATAAAGTGAAGTTGTTCCAGACTTTGCTGCACCAATAATCAAAAAATTAGGTAGAGTCATAAAGCAATTTATTTTGATTTAGTACTAGTTTCATCTGTAAAAAATTAGATTTTGTTTTTTGTCTTTTCAAAGGTTTGGTTTACATTAATTAACTAAAGTGTGTGCAAAATTTGACTGATAATGTCTTGATATTGAATAGGATTAAAAATTCTTAGTGCTTTCTGACGAGTTTGCTCCCAGTTAATTCTGGGAGCAGTGTTATTTGCAATTGTATATATTGCATGAGCTATAGATTCAGGTGAAGGTTCACACGTCCAGAAATCTTCTGGTTCAAAAAATTCCTCTAAAGCTGAGGATTTCATTGTTAAGCTTGGTATACCCATCGATAAGGCATCAATTAGTTTATTAGGCACAGCATTGTATGCTTTTTTTGTATTACCAAAAATACCTAATGCTAAGTCACAATTATCAATTAAATACAAAGGTAAAGAATAATTTGAGAATTTCAAATCTTTTCTCAACACAACACAATCTTCAAGTTGATATGAATGAATTTTATTTTCATATACTTCAAACAAAGGACTATCGACACCAAATAATGTGCAAGTAAAATGCACTTTTTTTATTAAAATTTGAAGAGCTTGAAGAATATTATCTAATCCATGTAGAGGAATAAAGTTTCCCCACCAACAAATTTTTAACTGACCATCTTGCATGAATGCTCTTCTAGATTGCAATATATTATTACTAAAAATAGGAGCAATATAAACTTTATCTGGATTTACCTTAATATCTAATTGTTTTTCCCAGTGTTTAAGTTGGTATTTTGCTGGAGTAATAATATAGTCTGATTGTGTTAGAGCAAGCCTATCTATCTCGGCTATTCGTCTAGCTTGTGGGCTATTAGGTAAATATTTTTTCTTATCTTCTACAAAAGTGTCATACGATAATATGTACATTTCTACAATTAATTTCTTGTTAAAAAAATCGGCTACTCGAATTGTCCTTTCGATAAAGTGGTTATTTATAGGTAGGACATAGATTACATCGGCAAAGTAAGCCTTTAAATAAAACTCAGCAGTTAGTAAGAATTCAAGAATACGTTTCTTGATGGAAGGTAGTTGGTATGGTCTTGAATAAAACTTTGGAGAAATTAATGAAACACAGCAGCCAGAATCAAGTAAAAACTTAATCAGAGTTTGAGAACGATACGCTCCAATGACGTCGCCAATGAGTAAAATTCTGATTTTACTTGGTGCTAGCATAAAGCATTGATCAAAGCTCATATTAACCTGCTTTACTTCAGTTCTAGATTAAGTATTTAAAGTATAAACTTATACTACGTCTGCCAAACATTAAGATTTTGCATCTGGTTTAGAACATCAGATAAGTTTTTAGATAATTTAATTTTAGTGTTGGGTATAGTAGAGTCACAAACCTTTGGCTCAGGGTTAGAAGTCAGTTAGGACAATAATTCTGAGCTTTTATGATAGAAGTGATTGCCAAGAGAAATCAAGCTTGCTTCTGCTTTAGTTTAGCCTACAAAAGCTATGCAACACGGGCAGGAGATTTTGATAGGGTATAAGCGTTTTGTTGGGCGCGTAAATTATCACAAAATCTACCTGAAGGTAATTCTACATCGTTGTAAGTAAGCACTTGATCTTTGGGGATATCTCGCAGCAAGCGACATCCTTCGGCTAAGCCCATAGGTAGTAAGTTTTGCTGTAGAGTAATGTTGGAGTTTTCACATTGCCCATAAGTCATATAGTAACCAATGCCATCAAGTACGTCTCCAGCTTTTAAGTTAGTTTTGGCAGTTGCAACGACATCTACTAAAGGTCCGCTGAGTGGAGTCATGACGGCATCTTGAAATATAATAGCCCTCGCGACTGACAACGGCACTTCAAAGTGACACAAGTGATACGGCGTGTAGAAGCTATAAAGTGGACCTTCACCTAACTTATACAGGTTTAAATAGTGACATTGCTGAGGATCGTTATGAGTAGCAAACACAAATACACCAGGACTCGGTTTCGCACCAACAACATAATCTACAATTCCGCCCCATTCGAGTAGTTGCTCAACATTGTATATTTTGGTCATCTCATCAACATGACCATGGTAGTTGTAGCCCAGCATACCGCGCTTAGCTACTTTCATGCCTGTTGCATTAGCAACGATCGCTTGCTCAAAAGAAATTTTAGTACCATCAGCAAAACTCGTTACCATATGGTTTTTTTGCCCCCAGCGCTGAGCAAACGCTTCTTGGGTTGTCGGGTTGCGGTAAGGGTCTTGGAGTCCTTTGATGTTACCGCATAATAGTGGAGTGAGACCGATGCTTTTGACGAAGCGGTAGAGATTCATTTGGAAGCCAGGCTGATCGCCATCACATGCACTGAGAATAACTCCAGCACGATCGGCATACACTTTAAGAATTGGACCAATTGTGCCGTCAAGTTCTGCATTCATGAGAATAATTATGTTTGCGATGGGCGATCGCGGACATCACGATCTGCGCAGCAAACTCAATTGTGCCAGTTACTTCAATGAGTGCATCAATCCCTTCCGCTTGACACAGCAATAGTGCATCTTCAGTGACTGCATATTGTCCACCAGCGATCGCATCTTCTAACTTACTAACACATGAAACTACTTGGACATCCTCTACACCAGCCTCAGTATAAGCTTGTTGAGCGCCTTCTAGATGGCGATTAGCAATAGCGACTATCTCCATTCCAGGAACAAAGTTAACGATCTGATTGGTAATTCCTCGCCCCATAAAGCCAGCGCCAATCATACCAACTCTAATTGGATTATCAGCAGCAGCACGGGCTTGCAGCGCCCTATCGACAATCATCACGATTTAACTCCTATAAAAAAAGATTGAAATAAACACCAAGCCATATCTTTCTGGGAAATTTCACTAACAGGGAGAGGCCATGCAATACTAAAGGTTGGGTCGTCATAGCGCAGACCACGCTCATGGTTTGGAGCATAAAATCCACTAACTTGATACACTACCTCAGTGTTATCAACGAGAGTTTGATAGCCGTGGGCACACATTGCTGGTACATATAAAGCCCGACGATTTTCAGCGGTTAGTTCTACGCCAATATGTTCTAAAAAAGTTGGAGAATCAGGACGCATATCGATAATGACGTCATAGATCGCACCCTGAGTACAGCGAATCAACTTTACTTCGCGGGCTGGAGCAATTTGATAATGCATTCCCCGCACTGTTCCCTTTTTATAGTTGAAAGATAAATTGCCTTGTGCAACAACTGGTTTAAGACCATGTGCTGCAAATTCCCGCGCACAGAAGGTTCGTGCAAAAAAACCTCGATGGTCTTGTCGTTGTTCTATGTCAATAATGAATGCATCTTTGAGCTTCGTTTTGATGAATTTCATGTGTGTAAAATTTATATACTAACTCTGACTTTTAAATGAGATTGTTCAATAATTTGCCTAGCGTTAGCGAAGATGTCGCTGCGGGAGAAGGTGCATTGCAGACATGGATTGCGTGTTGACTTTTCACAATCAAGAAATCATCGCTGTCTTAGTAAACGAGTGAATCATTTCTGCAATAGCTTGATCTGCATACTTTGCTGCTAGTTTCCAAAGACCTGGGTAGGTGATAATTTCAGTAAAATCGCGTAGGTCAAAATCTGTTTTGATGTAACGCCCAACTATTTTCTTTTTCTAAAACTAGAATGCGTACACTTGGGTAGAGTTGACCTATACCAACAATACCTCCACCTATAATTGCGAAATCATACATTATTCCCTTTCCTTTGACATATTCTTCCCTAAATACAGATGACGTTTTGATTCTTTAGGTACTTGAGAATTAAACCTCAATAAACTCATAATCAAGACAGAAAGTATAAACGAACTGATAAAAGCAGTAGCAAAACCAACCAAGAACCCTGTTATAAACATTGAATTTGCCTGCTAAGTTTAAAAGAAATGAGATCGCTTTATTAAAACTAAATCTTAAGATAGTGGTACTTTACTACCAAACTTTCCAAGGAGCTTGACCATTTTTCCAGAGATTCTCTAAGTAGTTTTTATCTCGTAACGTGTCCATTGGTTGCCAAAAGCCAGTATGTTTAAAAGCAGATAGCTGTTGCATGTAAGCTAATTTTTCTAGTGGTTCTTTTTCCCAAACGGTAAAGTCATCTGCAATATAGTCAATAACTTCAGGTTCTAAGACAAAAAAACCACCATTTATCCAAGCACCATCCCCTCCAGGCTTTTCTTGAAAACTAATGAGTTCTTCAATATTGACACTGCTGACTCCATCTCCATAAGTGAAACAAAATGTTTGGTTGCCAATATGTTCTCTGACTCGAAGAAGTCGTCCACCAGTCATCGTTAGTTCACCCGTATCTACAAGCGTGCTTCGCCAAGGTTCAGCATAACCACAGTGAATATTCATTTGATTGAAACGTACATCGAGAGTAATATCAGACATATGCAAAAAGTAATTTGCAAAGTATTCCTTAATTACATAGCCTTTGTAGCCACAGCAAATAATGAAATCATTAATGTTATAGGTGGAATATATTTTCATAATGTGCCATAAAATAGGACGGCTCCCAATTTCTACCATGGGCTTTGGCTTAAGTGAAGTTTCTTCACTAATGCGAGTGCCAAGTCCGCCAGCAAGAATGACTGCTTTCATAAAACAAAAAGATTTAAATGAGTAGAGTTTTTTGTAAGTGGTATATTCAAAGTTTATAAATTTCAGTTCAAATAAAAAAAAATGTATCTCAGCCATTACAAAGTTACATGAAATTAATAGCTCGACATCAAAAATGAAGTTACAACGAGCAACCTGTCATGTATTTATAGAGTTAAGATATTTCTATTTACAGTTCAAGTTTATCTAGCTCTAAGTTAAGATTAACAAAAAAAATCTCCTCCTTGACTACGTAGAAGCTTTAAATTATTCTATGTTGTTAAATTCCAACAGAATAAAGATGAAAATGATGAGTAGATGTGAGCTGCCTAAAAATTGTTTTTCATTCAAAAGAAACTAAAACTGAGTTACCAATAATAGGTCAGTCAATATTCTTAGAACATCACTATTGCTACCAAATACTGTTTCTTACTTGAATTAGCATCCTCCTTTGTACATCTCGGTTAGTAGTACTCTTAACGATTCAAATCTAACCGGAAATCATTGCTCACATACTCTTTGAAAAACTGAAGCTTGTCGATACAGATAAGTTTAGGTTTTATTCAGTCCGAATAATCTTTTATGACAAAAGCAGAGTAAAACGACCTTAACTATGCCAAAACGTTTAACACTTGCACCACATCTCAACTTAGAAGAGTTGGAACGTCACTATCGCCAAGCTTCAAATGTTACTGAAAGCCGTCACTATCAAGTAATTTTGCTACTAGCAAAAGGCTGGAAAAGTGAAGCAGTTGCTGCTGTAACAGGATATACTCGTACCCGTATTTATGGAATTGTCAAAGCCTACAACGATCGCGGTGCTGAAGCCTTAAGCGATCGCCGCCAACAAAACTCTGGTGCACCTACACTAATTAGTGATTTTCAGCAAGCACAGCTTTGGCAAGTTCTTCAAAGCAAGTCTCCTGACGAAAAATTGTGGAATGGGCGTGAAGTAGCCGATTATCTCAGTGAGTTAACTGGAAAACGGATCAGCCGTCAACGGGGATGGGAAATCTTGCGTCGCATAAACTTTGCGCAGACATCGACGCAGCAAAAACAGTGGAAAAAAGCGAACAAGCACAACTGCACAGATCAAGAAAAGCTTATTTAGAGTTAGCGCTGCGATACTTCTTTTATTTTACTTACAAATTTACAAGCTTAATTACAAATAATTTACCGGACTTTATATGTCCTCGAAGCTAATTTCAATTTTTTTTACATAAGTATTATGATCTTGCAAGAATTAACTATCAATGGTGTTTCCACAGTCACTTAGTTTTCGTTCTGTATTAAATAACAGATTTTGTTTGAGAAAGTGTGATTCTATTAGTGCCCAACTCTGTTAAATCTCAATTCAAAAGTTATTAAGTTTTTATGCTTCTGTCTTGTGACAAGGTTGGGCTACCTCTATGCTCTTTTGTAGAAGGCGTAAATACTCCCACCCTCGTTGAACTGCAACAGGACGCTTGAGAAGTTTGCTCATCCATTCAGCTACCCTACGGCTATTCCATGCTTCTCCATCAGGCGCAGGTTTTTGCAAAGCTTGGGCTAGTTGAGCTTGTTGCCCTTTTGTGAGCAAAGTGGGTGCCCCAGGTTGGTTACGACGGCGGTTTCTGAGCACCTCTGGTCCATGTTGATTATACTGACGAGTAAGGCGACGAATTGAATTAGGAGTATAACCAACTACAGCGGCAATGTCTTTTGTCTGCTTACCTTGTGCTAGTAACCAGATAGTTTGATAACGCGTTAGTTCGACACCATCTCGCGCTTGACGATAGCATCTTTCTAGTTCTTCTAGGGTGAGGTGGGCTTTTACAGTTAAGCGTTTCGGCATAAAAGAAATTGCGTTCTTTGTCAGATGGCTGCACCAAAGTAATACTTCAATCTACAGTACTACTTCAAACCACATTGTGCTTGTGATCGTCAAAATTTGTCGATACGGATTTATTCAGGAGTAGCGGATGAGCTACATTCACGCGAATCTAGCTTTGCGATCGCCTATTGACACAAAAAATGTATTACTCACTGCATTTTTATTCTTGTACTAAACTTAAATTCAGCAACATTGGCTGAATAGGGTTAGCTTCAAGATTATGGCAGGTAAACTGACTACTCATGTTTTAGATACAGCCCACGGCTGTCCAGCTGCCAATGTAGGTGTTGAACTGTGGCTGGTGGATACTCAGTCTGGACAAAAAACACTGCTCAAAGCGATCGCAACTAACCATGATGGTCGCACCGACGTACCATTGTTATCTGATGAAGAACTCAAAGTCGGTACTTATGAGTTAGTTTTCGTAGTACACGATTATTTTGCAAAAATTTTAGATAATTTACCAAATCCGCCTTTTCTCAATCGTATTCCTATTCAATTTGGTATTGCTGACCTTGCAGCACATTATCACGTTCCCTTACTAGTTTCTCCTTGGTCATACAGTACTTATCGCGGTAGCTAATTTTTGAAAATCAATGCCAATGACGATAAAGTCTTAATAATTTTCAAGCGATCGCAATTCCAATGCTTCGCCGAGGTAGTCGCTTCTAAACAACGAATTGCTATATCAGTCTTGAAATTAATTTGTTAGTTGGTTTGCTAGTATCTCTAAGCACTACTTCTAGCAAGGATTTGCACAATTAGTTTTATGAAGCAACGCAAGTTTTGTTATTTTAAATACAAAAAAATAGGCAAACATAGTTATAACTTATGATCTGTACTGTTATAGCAGTATACAGAATACATTAAAACTTAAATCTGTTAAGTAACTTAATGATATGCATGCTCAGCAGAAAGTTCAGCACTGCTAAACATTGCTGACATTCAAATTACCATAATTTTGTAGATTTACAAAGTCAATAATTAGCTGAAAAATATTTTTTTTGTAACCCAAAAATGCTAACAAAGCTACTAACATGTAGCCAATTAACAAAAAAAATCTCAATTTTGTTTTGATACATTGATTAATTTAAAATGACAAAAGCTGAAGTTAGATCAGAAGAACGTGTTGACGTCAAACCTACGCACGGATTAATTTATGGTCTAAATGATAGACCTCCATTCGTTGAAGCTGCGTTAGCAGCAGCACAGCACGTATTAGCTATCTTTGTCGGTATCATTACGCCACCACTATTGATTAGTAGCGCGTTGCAATTAAATCCAGTCGATACTGCTTATATCGTTAGCATGTCGCTGTTTATTTCAGGAGTTGCAACATTTATTCAGGCAAAAAAAATTGGACCTATTGGTTCAGGTTTACTAAGTATTCAAGGCACAAGTTTCTCGTTTTTAGGGCCAATTATTGCTGCAGGAACAGCAGTCATTGAAGCTGGCGGTACGCCTGAGAATGCACTGAGTTTGATTTTTGGTTTATGTTTCTTCGGTTCATTTATTGAAATTTTCTTGAGTCGCTTCCTGCATTTGGTAAAAAAAATTATTACTCCATTGGTTACTGGTACGATTGTCAGCATCATTGGTCTGACGCTAATCAAAACAGCCATAATTAGTATTGGAGGAGGGGTAGTAGCGCAGCAGAATAATACATTTGGTAGCCCTCAAAATTTGGGAGTTGCAGTGCTGGTACTTTTCACAATTATTGTGCTCAATATCAGCAAAAATCCGATGTTACGCATGAGTTCTGTTGTAGTGGGACTTATCGTAGGTTACGTTGTTGCTAGTTTCTTGGGAATGGTTAACTTCAGTGGTTTGCAAGGACTACCTGTGATTGCAGCGCCCATTCCCTTTCGATACGGGCTAAGTTTTAACTTTGCCGCATTTATTCCATTCATTCTGCTTTATCTCATTACAACAATTGAATCGATTGGCGATTTAACTGCGACATCGGCGGTATCAGGTGAGCCAATTAAAGGCAGCCTCTATATGCGTAGAATCAAGGGTGGAGTACTAGGAGATGGAGTCAATTCCCTAATTGCTGCGGTATTTAATACATTTCCAAATACAACATTCAGTCAAAATAATGGTGTCATTCAAATTACAGGAGTCGGTAGCCGCTACATCGGTTATTTTATCGCTGCTATTCTAGCCTTACTAGGGTTGTTTCCATTGGTTGGCGGTATCTTTCGCAGCTTACCTCAACCTGTCCTAGGTGGCGCTACTATCATTATGTTTGGCTCAATTGTGGTTGCAGGTATTAATATTCTTTCGTCGGTTCAGCTTGATCGCCGTGCGTTAATCGTCGTGGGAACATCTTTAGCAATTGGCTTAGGCGTGACGTATGTGCCTGAAATTCTTGATAATATGCCAACGCTAGTTAAGAGTATCTTTTCTTCGGGAATTTCAGCAGGTGGACTTACAGCGATCGTATTGAATTGGGTGCTTCCCCAAGAAGTGAACGAAAGTAGTGCAGAAGAAATGAGTTCTGAAGACTTAGCTTCAGAAGCTTAGAACTTCATAAAGAGGATACCCGACGCGATCGCACCCGAATTCAATCATATAGAGACTACAAGAACTCATTGTCAGCGGAGGCAAACACAATGTATAACCTCAAGGTTGTCGTTATTGGTGCAGGAATCGGTGGTTTAACGACAGGAATTGCACTACGTCAAGCAGGATTCGAGGTAGAAGTTTACGATCGCGTTAGGGAATTGCGTCCTGCAGGTGCAGGAATCTCGCTTTGGTCAAACGGAGTCAAAGTCCTTAATCGTCTTGGTTTGGGTGAGAAAATGGCTCAAATCGGCGGACAAATGGATCGCATGCAGTACCTAACTAAAACAGGAGAATTGCTCAACGATATCGATTTACAACCCTTAGTTGAAGAAGTCGGACAGCGTCCTTATCCTGTTGCGCGGACAGACTTGCAACAAATGCTGTTAGATGCCTATCCAGGTGAAGTGAAGCTTAATCACAAGTGCATTGGAGTAGAAGAAGATGCGCAAGGTGTCACCGCCATCTTTGAAAATGGACATCGTGCTACTGGCGATCTGCTTGTTGCTGCAGATGGCATTCATTCAATGTTGCGGCAGTATGTCTTGGGAGAAGAAATTCAACCCAAGTATGGCACTTACGTTAACTGGAACGGTTTGGTACCTGCTAGCGAAGATTTAGCACCTAAGAATAGTTGGGCGATTTATGTAGGAGATCACAAGCGCGTGTCGATGATGCCTGTAGCACGCGATCGCTTTTATTTCTTTTTTGATGTACCTCTACCAAAAGGCACGCCCGTCAACCCAGACTACAATAGTGACCTAGCAGAACACTTTCAGGGATGGGCAAAACCTGTTCAGTTACTCATCGAGCGATTAGATCCAGCAAAAACAAACCGCGTTGAAATTCATGATGTTGGACCGATAAACGGTATGGTGCGCGGTAGAGTGGCTCTTCTAGGAGATTCTGCTCACGCAACCTGTCCTGATCTAGGGCAAGGTGGTTGTCAAGCAATGGAAGATGGACTTGTCTTAACGCAATATCTGCTCACAACTAATATGGGTGTAGAATATGCCTTGCAGCGATACGAAGCAGAACGCAAGGAACGAACAAGCTCTGTTGTTCAAAAGGCGCGCAGACGAGCAGAAATGATTCACGGTGTCGATCCTGATATTACTCACAAATGGTATCAACAACTCGCGCATGAAGACCCAACAGATGTCACCAGTGCAATTTCTAAGGTGATATTGGCAGGACCATTACATTAAATTGCCTTGTTCCCTATGGTCGAGTCAACCAAAATAATTTTTGCTCGAACGCACAAAATCCAACATAGAATTACTTCAGTAATAGACTACTTTGAGAACCATTGCTATTTTGTTGTGAGTTGAAATAGTAGAAAATCCCAAGACCTAGCAAGCTGACTATTGCAATAGCAAGCATGATGAGCTGCCAATCTAGACCTGACGTAGTAGGTGGAACAGATATCGGATCGCTACTCTCCACAGGTTGAATGTAAGGTTGTGCCTCATTTTGTGGTCGATATTTCACTTGAGAGTAATTTTGGCTTGATGCATCGGATGTTGCTCCTTGCGGACTAGCAGCCATTTCCGTATTTAGTTGAGGTACATTTGGTGATATCAATATTTTTTCAGTAGCTTCTGCTCCTTCCAACATCATCTCAGCAAGTACTCCATAAGCATCTGCCCACGCCTGCTTGACCTCTGGTGTCCAGTCTGTGCCCAAGTAAGATTCAAAGGTTTTTAACAGCGCTGCACCTACCATAGGATAGTGTTGCTGTAGTGTGCCATAACCTACGTGCCTTTCACCCAAGTTTTTGAGCGTGATCTTTAAATATTCGGGGTTACGAAGATTTCCAATCACTAATATCAAAGACATAATTAATTTTTGGTGCTGCTGCTCCATATCAGTTTTGGCAAACAAATGCTGAAGTTGAGGATAGTCAGTCAGCAGATTATTATAAAAGCTAGCAGCAAACTCATTAGCATGAGGTTTAACACGTTCAAAACTTTGTTCTAAAACTTCAACCTGAAGAGACATAGTTTATCACCAAACTTTATTTTTGTTAAAAAAATGGAATTATTTCAGCAAAAAGATTCTGTCAAATAAGCAATTAGGTTAAATCTAAATAGCCTTAATGTTTAGATGTCAATTTACCTATTTTAGTAATACCTCGATAAATTACTAATAACCTCCTGAATTTTACGGATAAATTTTAAACGGTACGAATAAGAAAGCAAAATAACCGTATAAATAGCCACATGCAACACTAAATAAGTAAAAAGTCTCAGTATAATTCGCAAGACAAAGGCAAGCTTTTATGACTTAAACAACGCAACAGCGTAACAACGTTGTTAAGATATGAGTCAGTTGAGACGCCCGAAAAACAAGTTTATCAGTTGTAAGTGTGACTAGCTCAAGTAGAAAGTTATGAAAAATGCCACTGTAATTAGACATCTGGCTTTTGAAGATTTAGGAACTTTAGAATCAGCTCTACATCAGCACAACTATAAAATTAAATATGTAGAAGCTGGAATCGATAATATTAGCAGTATTGATGCAAATACTGATTTATTGATAGTTTTGGGTGGTCCCATCGGAGCCTATGATGAACAAGATTACCCTTTTATAGTTGATGAATTACACCTACTAGAACATCGTCTTCAAGCAGATTTACCGACATTGGGGATTTGTTTAGGTGCTCAATTAATGGCGCGATCGCTTGGTGCAAAAGTCTATCCTGGCGATTATAAAGAAATTGGTTGGTCTCCCTTAAAACTCAGTGTTGAAGGGATGAATTCGCCTCTAGCTCATTTAGCAGCAGAGCATACTTTTGTTTTACACTGGCACGGAGATACGTTTGACTTACCTACTGGTTCTCTTCACTTAGCTGCTAGCTCAAAATACCAGAACCAAGCTTTCTCTTGGGGTAAATGTGGCTTAGCACTACAGTTTCACCCTGAAGTCACAGTTTGTGGGCTAGAACGTTGGTTTATTGGTCATGCTTGCGAAATT
Source organism: Gloeocapsopsis sp. IPPAS B-1203 (assembly GCF_002749975.1). Lineage (NCBI taxonomy): Bacteria > Bacillati > Cyanobacteriota > Cyanophyceae > Chroococcidiopsidales > Chroococcidiopsidaceae > Gloeocapsopsis > Gloeocapsopsis sp. IPPAS B-1203. Next base: position 241,232 of record NZ_PEIG01000004.1, read on the forward strand.
AGTACAACTTCTGATGTCAGTGTTGCTCAGTTGCGTCAAGACACAGCACGATATGCTAAACAATTAGAACAACAAGCCGCTAAGCTATGGCAAGCATGGTTGGAATCCTTTTAAGACACAACAGCTTTCAAACACATGAGTAAGTCTACGGAGATAGACTTTGTTTGTATAGTAGCGAATTCATTCGCACTCGCATCCTTCTTAATTAAGCTACAGCAGCAACTGCTTCCTGTCCGTGTCTGCGCAGTAACTCCATCAATTCGTCGCGGTAATCATGGAAGATTGAGTGGCGTTTTACCGTGTGGCTGCGATTGGGTAGGTTGATGACCATTTCTTTACGTACAGTACCAGGACGCGCACCTAGAGCATAGATGCGGTTTGAGAGAAAGACAGCCTCTTCGACATCATGGGTAATCATAAAGATTGTCAGATTTGTTCGTTGCCAAAGATCGAGCATAAATTCGTGCATCGATTCTTTAGTGTGAATATCCAACGCACCGAAAGGTTCATCCATCAACAAAACATCAGGTTCAGAAGCAAGCGCACGGGCGATCGCAACTCGCTGCTTCATACCTCCTGAGAGTTCTTTGGGTAAAGCTCTAGCAAACTGTGTTAGTCCCACAACATTAAGATAGTAACTAGCTTGTTCGCGGCGTTCTTTTTTGGGTACGCCTTGTAGTTTCAAGCCAAACTCTGTATTTTCCTGGACGTTCATCCACGGGTAAAGCGTATAGTGCTGAAACACCATACCGCGATCTGGTCCAGGTGATGTCACTCGTTTACCATCAATTCTCACTTCTCCTGTGGTGGGAGTATCAAGCCCCGCAATCTGGCGCAACAATGTAGACTTACCAGAACCTGATGCACCGACAGCACAAATAAATTCACCACGCTCAATTGCCATATTAATGTCTTTAAGAACAACTAAAGCGCCTTCTTTTGTACCAAAGTGCTTATTTAGATTATGAATTTCCAAAAACATAGATTGAATTTCCTTATTGTATCTAGATAAATAAAACTATCGTTTTTGACTTGCCCACCTACAAGAAACTCGCAATAGATATTGAAACAGCAAGTCGAATGCTAACCCGATAACTCCAATCACAATCAATCCGACAAAAATTTCATCAGTTCGTAAGAATCGTCCCGCTACACTGATCCGACGTCCTAAGCCTTCATTTGCTGCAATTAATTCCGAGACAATCACAAGTTGCCACGCAGCTGCTAAGTTAATACGGCAAGCATCGATAATTCCTGGTAAAACATGAGGTAAAATGACTTGAGTCAGAGCCTCCCAGCGAGTACCTCCTAACATATAGGTAGCTTCAATCAGGTCTTTGGGGACGAACTTTACCGTATCCATCACCATCAACGAGTTAAAGAAAAACACCCCGATAAAAATGAGTGTAATTTTTGGCTCCTCGCCAATGCCCAGGTATAAAATGAGTAGAGGAATAAACGCTGGAGCAGGCATGTAACGCATTAAGCCAAAGAGTGGTTCGAGCAAAGCGCGAATACTCGGAAAGCTGCCCATCAGTACCCCAACCGGAATCGAAAGCAGTGCAGCAAATAGAAATCCGACTCCGACTCGCCATAAACTTGCTACTGTGTCTTTAAGCAGTTCGCGAGTACTCCAAAGTCGCCCAAAGGCTTCGAGGACATCCGCAGGCGAAGGTAAAAACGTAGGCTCAATATTGCCTAATGTTGTTACTAACCACCATAGTATTAATGGCAAGGCAATTGATGTAACCATTAATACAGTACTCAGGGATTTGGGAATGTCCTCAGTTAGTCGCCAGAAAACCGTGGGGCGCATTGTTTTAGGCTTGATTAGCGAGCGAATGGAGCGGTGATTAACGCTTTGACTCATGGTTTTCCAGTGGTGAAGAGTGGATGATTAGGATCTGTTAACTTGTGCAGCGTGGGCTTTGACAAAGCGATCGTCAAATAACCTGCTGGTATCAGGTGAGGCTGCGGCTAAACCAGTTTCGGTGAGAAATTCACTAAGTTGTTCTGCTGCAAACTGCAGCGAAGTCATGTCGTTTCCTGGTTGAAAGGCTTGTAAGTTTTCCTCAATCGTGAATAACTTAGTGCCATCGGCGTATTCTTTATATTCTTCAACACTGACACCAGCGCGTTGTGCCATAATTTCGTATGCTTCGTCTTGATTTTTTTGGATGTAATCTAATGTGGCAAACCAAGAATCGACAACAGCTTGTACGCGATCGGGATTTTGCTCAACGAACTGACGTGTAAATACCAAATGATCCGAAATAGCCCCTGGAAAATCTGCGGAACTGAAGAGTTCTCTGCTACCTGGACGCTTTAATGCTTGGGTTGTAAAGGGCGCAAATACAGCAACAGCATCAACTTGTCCGGCGACAAAAGCAGCAGCAGCCCTTCCTGTTTCTAAGGGGACAAACTGAATGTCTTGTGCTGATAGTCCTTCTCTTTCTAGCCCCAAGAGTAACAAAAAGTGATCGACAGTACCTTCTTCAGCAGCAACTTGTCTACCTTTGAGATCGGCAACTGAGTTAATACCTTCTCGGACGATGACTTTATCATTACCAGTTGAGTTGTCATTAACAAGTACAATGACTTGATCGGCCCCACCGGATACTGAACTGACCGTATCGCCTAGCGTTTGACTGTTCGCATCAATTTGTCCAGCAGTTAAAGTATTAATAGATTCAAGATAGCCATCAAACCACCTCAAGGCTACGGGAACATTGTGTTTATCAAAGATTCCCTGTTCTTGGGCAACTTGCCAAGGAAACCAACCAGGCCATGCACTGAATCCTAAACGAACTGCACCCGCAACTGTTGAAGAGCCAGCATTACTTTCGGTTGTGGTTTTGATATAGATCGCAGGGTTGACGCATCCTACAACAATCAATGTGATGCAAAAGAGAATGCAATAGGATAAGAGCGATCGCTTCTTCATGAGCTTTTTAATAAAGAAATTAACAATCAGTTATTCAGAACTTTTATTAACTGCAATTAAGCTTTAATTTTGATTAATATACCTCTCGCTACCTGTACTTAAAAAATATTTCTCGTCATTATAATTACCCTCAAAAATTTACACTGTAATGATTGAATCAGGACGTAAATAACCCAAAGAGAAAACCCGAAAGAAAAAGTCAGTTGCAATAAACAACTACAATTTCTCCCAGGTTTTTCTCCCGCCGTGTGGCTAGCAAATTTCTAAATAAACTTGTGATATGGCACTAGCCTGCCTCTCTTGGACCAGACATTCAAATCACTAACTCAATACCATGAGTAGCTTGAATCGGAACCCTAGAGGCAATTAAGTTGTAGATATAAATAAGAGATACCAGTGGTTTAACTTCAAAGGTGTATCAACAGCTACGAAATTAAAGTTTGCTTAATAGTCTAGTCAAGATTTCCTGACACAATTGAATAATTTAAAACTCATTAAATTGTTTAGCTGAGTGATGTTTCTTATCTTGTCCTCAACAAACAAGATTCATTGGATTTAGATTTTCTCTAAGTACTTTTACTTCACCAATTATTTGGCAGTTAGAATAACCTAGTTTCTGCAATGCAACCATACACTCATTAGCTTTGTGCTTTGGTAATGCTGCTAAAAGCCCTCCCGATGTTTGCGGATCGAACAGTAAAGGATAACAACGATGACTCTCAACCCGATCCAGGCTAGAGATATAGCGCGAAACTCGCAAATTCTCTGAATGTAGCGAACTAACAATTCCTTGCTGTGTTGTTTCAATTGCACCATCCAAAACTGGAATCGCTGACATCTGTAATTCAACAGCAACGTGAGAAGCTTGCACCATTTCCATCAAATGCCCTAGTAACCCAAAACCAGTAATATCAGTACAAGCAGTTGCTTCGTGTTCTAAAAAACAAGTTGCAGCAGCAGCGTTAGACAATAGCATAGACTCCACTGCAGTATCGATCCATTTAGCTTTAGCTTGCTGGCGCATTTGTGCAGCGAATAACGTTCCTGTTCCTAATGCTTTGGTAAGAATGAGGACTTGACCAGGTTGCATCCCACTTTTACGTAATAATTTATCAGGATGAACTAGACCGTTACACGATAAACCAAATGCAAGTTCTGCACCTTCGGTCGTGTGTCCGCCTACTAAGGGTGTATTAGATTCTGCTAAAATTTTGAGTGCACCTGATAAAAGTTGAAACAGTGTTTCTGCGACTTTTGCTTCTAACGCATAGGGTAATGTAGCGATCGCCAACGCACTTTGCGGTACCGCCCCCATTGCAAAAATATCACTCAAGCAGTGATTTGCACTAATCTGCCCAAACAGGTAGGGATCGTTAATCAAAGCACGAAAATAATCAATTGTATGCACCATTGCCATATTTGCAGGAACTTGCACCACCGCAGCATCATCCGGCGCATCTAAACCAATCAAAATATCTTGGCGATCTACCTGTGGTTGTTCGTGTTGAATTTGCGCTAAAATACGCGCTAAAACTGTACTTCCTACTTTAGAGCCACAACCAGCACAGCGCATTGTAGAGGAGTGAGGGGAAGATAGAGTGAGTTCTGGATTCATTTGTGGTAAATCGCTAAAACGCTGCATAAAGCGGCGATCAATCCAGTCTTTCCAGTGCCATAGTAGTTGAGAAGGACCAAAGCCGAAAAGTCCTCTAGCGGCGATCGCTTTGCCATCACCTGTACCGATTAAACTTAAATATTGTTTTTGTGGCTTGTAAGGTTTTAGCGACTTCTGTTGTAAACTTCGCTGCAAGTTCTCAAACAGTGGTTTCCCTTGACGAACTGCAAACACGCCTGCTTTCGGGCGGGGATGATCAACCATTGTCGCCACATCACCAGCAGCGAAGACATCAGGATGCGAAATTGACTGTAAATTGTCATTGACTTGCACAAATCCATCAGCATCTGTTGCAATTCCTGATTCGCGCAACCATTTCGGGGCGGATGCTTGCGTTACCCAAAAGATGCGATCGCATTCTACTTTTGATCCCGACTCACAGACGACTTTGTGGAGTTGAACTTCTGAGACAGTTTCTTGTAGATGTAACTGAACTCCTCGCTGTTGCAAAATTTTGTGAAAATGACGCCTGACCCACGCGTTATAGGTAGACATGACTTCTGCATCGCGATGAAACAAGTGAATTTCTAAATCCAAGCCATGCTGCTTGAGAATACTTTGTAAATGACTTTGCAGCGAAAGTGTTAATTCCACACCACCCGCGCCCCCACCAACAACACCGATGCGAATGGGTTGCTGAGGATTTTGCTTGACATTTTCAACAAAATGATCCCAGTGTGCGAGTAAGTGCGAAATTGGCTTAGCAGGAATTGCGTATTCAGTTGCACCAGGTACAGATACAGTTGCTGGAGTACTACCAATATCAATTGAGACGACATCAAACGCCACAGGTGGACGATGTGCACAAATCACCTGCTTGTTTTCTAAGTCTAAACCGATTGCTTGGTCAATATATAGCTGTGCTTGGGAAAATTGCGCTAAGCGACGCAAATCAATATGGCATTCTTCTCGCGAGTAGAAACCGGCAACATGACCTGGTAACATTCCCGAATAAGGCGTATCCGATGCTTCTGTAAGTAATGTAATGCGGACTCCAGGAAGCGGTTTCATCCCAAACATCCTTAAGGCGATCGCATGGCTGTGTCCACCACCAATCAACACCAAGTCTTTGACAATCGGATGCGATGCTTGCATACTCTAATTCAATAGATTATCCCTGTACTTCCACGTTAAGACAATTTTCGGGTGGTTGACCTTGCGCTACGCGTAGAATATTTGCTACGACAGCCTTAGCAATTCCCGTTGCAGCAGTATCGGTGTGTCCGCCTAAATGCGGCGTCAGTGTTAAATTCAAGTTTGCTTGCAATAGTGGGGAATCGGGTGCTAATGGTTCTTGTTGAAAGACATCAAGTCCCGCACCTGCAATGACTTTATTTTGCAAGGCTTTTACCAATGCGTTTTCATCTATCCACGCACCGCGAGTCACGTTAATCAGATACGCATTAGATTTCATTTGTTGAAAGTCTTCCCAACCAAAAGGCTGCGTGACATTATCCGCTGAAGCCGCAATAATCACAAAATCGGAGTGTTGTAGTAAGTGCGATCGCTCTTTAGGTGTTCCCAACCACTCCAAACCAAGCGTATGCGCTAATTGTGGATCGAGTTGTCGCTTAATTCCTAATAATTGAACCTCAAAAGCCCGTAATCTGCGTGCAATTGCTTGTCCGATACCTCCTAAACCATATATACCAACCCTTTTTTTCCACAAACTTTGTCCTTCAGGTTGATTCCAGTCAAGTTCACTACCGCGATAGTTACGCGCTAAAGCTAGCATATGTAATATTACAAGTTCTGCAACTGATTCAGCATTACCCGTACCAGGTGAAGGAACATTGGCAATATAAATCCCGCGCTGTGTCGCCGCAGCAATATCAACGTTTTCGACACCAACTCCTGATCGCTGAACAAGACGCAACTGCGGTAAGCGACCCATCAGCGCAGCATCAACAGGTTGAATACCTGGAACTAAAACAAACGTATCTGGTGCATCGAGAACAACGCGATCATGCGGTAATGTAATGACAGTCCCAGGAGAAAAATGATCAGCAATCCGCTGTGCTAAGTCATCAGAAGATGTAACAACAACACGCCCAGGAAGATTTTCAGACTCGTGTATGCGATCGCTCATTGTTAATTTAGCAAGACTTAACTTAATTTACTATCATGATTGACTTGTATACCTTTACGACACCAAACGGACGCAAAGCTTCAATTATGTTGGAGGAAGTCGAACTTCCTTACAACGTCCATGTAATTGATATTACAAAAAACGATCAATTTACACCGGAATATGTAGCGATTAATCCCAATAGTAAAATTCCCGCAATTGTGGATCAAGACACAGGTATAACAGTTTTTGAATCAGGAGCAGTACTGATTTATCTCGCTGAAAAAACCGGAAAACTGCTACCTACAGATCAAAAACAACGCTTTCAAGTTTTGGAATGGCTCATGCTACAAATGGGAAGTGTTGGACCGATGTTTGGTCAACTTAATCATTTCAAAAAGTTTGCTCCCGAAAAAATTCCTTATGCAATTCAACGCTACGAAAAAGAAACTTTACGACTTTACGGAGTATTAGACAAACAACTGGCAAGTCATGAATTTTTTTGTGGTGACTACTCGATTGCAGATATTGCCACATATCCCTGGGTCGCTATCTATGACTTTCAAGGCTTAACGCTAGACAATCACCCGAATCTCAAACGCTGGGTAGAAACCATGCAACAACGTCCAGCAGTACAAAGTGGGATGTCAGTACCTTAACCAAAATTCTCCACACAACGCACAAAAATTTCTACGCCCATACCCAACGCCGTTTCATCAAAATCAAAACGGGGATGATGGTGAGGATACGCTAAATTTCGACTTAAATTTGCCGAACCTAAAAAGAAATAGCACCCAGGAACTTGCTGCAAAAAGAATGACATATCTTCGCCGCCCATCGTTTGACACTCAGGGACAATTCCTAAAGGCGTTTCCACAACTCTGACAGCTTGCGATCGCACAAATTCTGCCATGTCAGGATTATTAATTACTGGGGGATACAGGTGCGAGTAATTTAATTCATACGTTGCGCCATGACTTTGACAAATTCCCGCAATAATTTGCTCGATGCGTTGAGCAAAATATCCCTCTAACTTCGGGTTAAAATATCGTACTGTCCCACTCATGTTTGCTGTATCCGCAATCACATTGAGTGCTGTTCCTGCATGAAGTTTACCGACAGTCACGACGGCTGATTCGATTGGATCGACATTTCGTGCTACGATTGTTTGCAATGCATTGACAATTTGGGCAGCTACTACTATAGAATCAACAGTCTGATGTGGCATTGCACCGTGTCCGCCTTTACCCAAGATTGTGCAGCGAAAAGTCTCTACGGCTGCCATCAATGCACCGCTACGGATGCCTACTGTACCTATTGGTAAATTATTCCACAGATGTAAACCAATAATGGCATCAACATCGGGGTTCTTGAGCACCCCAGCCTCAATCATTGGCTTAGCGCCTCCTGGACCTTCTTCTGCTGGCTGGAAGATGATTTTTACAGTACCGCTAAACGTATCAGGGTGTTGCGAAAGATAGTAAGCTGTACCAAGGGCGATCGCGGTATGTCCATCATGTCCGCAAGCGTGCATGACACCATCATGCTGGGAACGATACGGAACCTCATTTTCTTCCTGAATTGGTAATGCATCCATATCCGCCCGAATCGCCAACACAGGTAATTTTGAGCTAGTTTTCTTCCGACCTCTAATAACAGCAACAATTCCCGTTTTAGCAATTTCTGTTTGATGCTCAATTCCCCATTCTTGCAGTTTTTCAGCAACAAATTTAGCCGTCAAGTGTTCTTGAAAACCGAGTTCTGGGCGTTGATGTAACTTGTGCCGCCATGCAACTAATTGCGGCTGTAAAGCTTGAATATCTGAGCGAATGCGAGATAAATCAATGCTGAGGGGTTGTGAAGGAGTAGAAACCATTACTACTGATTAATTAAATAAAATGTGCAAAGCATATAATTAATGCTGCTTACTCTATCTGTAGCCTAACCCATTCACGGAAAGCACGGCGCATTGCTTTTTTTCCTGAGGCTTGATGTTGCTGAATAAAAGGAATAATTTGCTGTACTCGAATCAGAGGAAAAGCAAGACTAATGTCTGTTTCAGTATATGTCTCGCCCTGAAGTTGATAGATCTTAATTTGTCCTTTGTCGTAACGCCAAATCTCAGGAACGCCTAATCTTGCATAAATAGGCATGCGATCAAGTGACTTGCTTGTAATGTCAATTTCTAAGACTAAATCGGGTGGTGGATCTTGGGTAAGATCAAAATCTAATTTACCGCGAATTTCTAACTCATGCTGAAAGTAAAAACAGTTATCAGGTTCTACTCCTGCTAGCAAATCTGGGCGTTTCCAAGTTGTCGAACCAAGCGTTTCGTAATCAACATCGAGGACATCTGCAAGATCTTTAACTAAATCTCCAACTGCTTCTTTGTAGTATTCATGTTCGGGTAATGGAGCCATAATTTCTAGAGTTCCTCGGTCATACGCAAGTCGAGCAGCACGATGATCGCCCAATTGAGTTAGTATTTTTTCAAAAGTCTGCCAGTCAACATTTTCTAATAAGACACTTTTTCCCGTTGGTACACTTAGCAGAATATCAGTGTCAGATGTTACGGTTGCTATGTCTGGAGTAACCAAGTATTTTAAGGCAAGCTGCATATCTTTGGTGGTAATGGGTAATGGGTAATGGGTAATGGATACATAGATATTCTTGCCAACTGCCAGTTACCAATCAACAGCTTTCAAGTTAACCTTATTCTCATTTACTTAATTTTTAGTATAATTTTCAACTTGGCAACATGAGATCTAAGTCTAAAGCTGCAGCAGCTTGTGATAATTTGTCCAAGTTGGTGGGGTCAGCAAAATAAGGTAAGCAACCGAGAACTGGGATATTTGTGAGCGATTGAATTAATTCAGGAGGAGTTAGATCTTCTATTTCTTGTGGCGATCGCGCTTGAACGCAATTAAGTATAATTCCTTTAAGTGAAACGCGAGCTTGTCGTGCTAAAGCTACATTTGCTACTGCTTGGGCGATCGCACCTAAACGTACAGGAACAACTAGCACAGTCGGTAAGCGCCATTCAGCGGCTAAGTCTGCAACAGTGAACTCGGCGGTTACGGGCGAACCTAACCCTCCCAAAGCTTCTATTAGAACAAAATCTCGCGACGCCCTTAAGTTTTGCAACGTTTGCCATACGAGTGCTAAATCGATATCGCGATTTTCCTTAGCGGCGGCGATTGGTGGTGCTAGCGGTGCTTCAAAGTAAAGTGGTGTGATTTCTGTTATCGATTGATTCAGCGATAGCTGCGAGTATAATTCGCGATCGCCTGTTCCCGATTGAATCGGCTTCATAATACCCAAATTGCGAAAATGTTTTCGCCAGTAAGCAAGCAACGCTGTTGTAACAACAGTTTTTCCTGCATCAGTATCAGTTCCCGCAATTAGTAATGCATTCACATCAATTCACTTGAGTAGTGGGTAATAGGTAATGGGTAATAGATCTTCTTGCCAATGACCAGTTACCAGTTAACCTATTGTAAATTTTCGATACCGATATTCACAGTAAACTCGATATCCTCGTTCGCCGTCGGAATCATGTCAATTTGATAATCACCGCTACGCGATACTTGCGATTGCCAGTTCAACAAATTGGTAGCGCCTTCAATTAATTGACCATCCGGATCGCGAATATCTAAAGTCACTGCACCTTGGGTTACTGCCACCGATAAAACTTGCCCTTCTTGTACGTTAACTAAGTAGCGTGTTATTTGCTGTGGTTCTGTGATCCCTGATGGTGTGACTACTTCTCCAGGATTGACACTAATTCGTTCGGGGACGACTGTGGGGATAACTGTTGATGGTGGCGTTTCTGTAGGCGTTGGTGTCGGTAAAACTGGATTTTCCAGTAAAACATCAAGTTGATAGTTGCTTTCCTCAATTCCTTGCACAGGGCTTAATTGAATCGTATATTCTCCAGTAAATGGCAATGTGCCTTGATAGCGCGTGACTCTTCGGGCTAATTCTTCGATGGGTGCTTGATTTGGTCCTAACACAGTCAACAGAACGCCTTCTTGTGCAAGAGCCGTACTAAGTTGTTGTCCTTGTTCGCCATTAAAGGTGTAGTTAGCTGTTCCGTTAGCTTGTAGTGTACCGGAAACACTTGCTGTTGCGCCAGGGACAAGATCCAACTGTTGACTAAAAGTTGTCGGTTCAGGAGAAGGTGTTTCAGTGACCGTTGGAGTTGGTGTCGGGCTTTCGGGAACTATAGGAGAGGGAAATGATTGTGGTTCTGGAGTACGGTTGCTCAAAAAGTAACTGACTAAGAACAATGAACCAAAGCCAGCCACCAAAGCAACACAAAGCCCAATTCCAATCACAGCCCAAGGATTTTCCCAAATTTCGCGTTTTCGCGGTACAGGAATTACTGGATCAGACTGTCTAGATTGACGAGAATTTGAACCAATTAAATTAGGACGACGACCTACAGCAATTGTTTGAATTTGCGATACTTCCGGCGTAACAGGTTCGGAAAGACTTGATGATTCTTCAGTATTGGCGATCGCCTTGCGGTGTAGATTGGGAAGTTGCGGATTTGTCGCGTTGAGACGATCAACTGAAGATAAAGCTTTCGCAACTTCTACCACTGATTGGTAGCGATCGCCTGGTCTTACACTCAACATGCGATTTAAGACTTCAGTAAATTCTGGCGTGATAGTTGCCCATTGTTGCCAGTTCCATGTCAGTTCGGTATCGTCAAATAACTCTTGAGGCTCTTTTCCTGTCAGCAGGACAATGGCAGTTACAGCTAAAGCATACAGATCGCTATTAGGGTAAGCTTTTCCTGTTTGCAGTTGTTCGCTTGGTGCATAACCTAATTTACCTACAGTTGTAGGTTGTGGTGAATTATTGGCTGATTGAAATTGCGTTGCTAATTCTTTGACAACACCAAAATCAATCAATACTGGTTTATTATCACTTTCGCGCAAAATAATATTGTCTGGTGAAATATCGCGGTGAATAATACCACGGGTGTGTAAATGTGCTAGTACAGGTAATAATTGTCGAATTAACTGTAAGACAGCCACCTCTGAAAAAGTTTGTCCCTGGGCAATGCGTTCTTCCAACAACTCGTGATAGGTTTTTCCTTCAACATAATCCTGCACCAGAAACAAACGTTGATCCTCTTCAAAATTGGCACGAAATTGTGGTACTTGAGGATGCTGTATCTGGTACAAAGTCGCTGCTTCGCGTTGAAATAACTCTTTTGATTTTTCAAGATGAAAATCGTCGTTTTGATTAGGTATTAATTCTTTTAATGCACATAGTTCATTGAAGCGTCCTTGATCTTGCGCTAAATAAGTACGACCAAATCCTCCCTGACCCAAAACTTGAATTATTCGGTAGCGGTTTTGTAGTACACTTTCCAGTGGAATAGGTGGTTGCATCGTTTTTGCTAAATCTTAAGCTATTCTGTAAAAGTTCAACGGTTCACTAACAATTAAGACCAAGTAATTTTACCTAAAAATTTCTCGGTCAACTGATAACTTCGCGATTAAATTCTTTGTTACTCGCTGGATTCAAGGAGTGGCAATTATTCAACATAGTTCCTACCACAGTTTGTGCTCCAAATCTGCCGACAAGTCAATCAAAAAAAATAGTTTAACTTGCTATTACTAAAAACTTTATACAAGCTTATAATTAAAATTCCCCGTTATGTCCAAGAAGTCACTAAAGCAGTGATGATAAGATTTTCATGAAGGTGCTCCGAGGGTCTGCCGTGCTCAGTTCTGCAACTTTGACACTTCAGTCAGCTCCTACTGCGGTTGCTGATAATAACCGTCTGCGTCTATTTTCTGGCTCTGCTAATGTACCGTTCTCCCAAGAAGTTGCTCGTTATTTGGGCATGGAACTGGGACCGATGATTAGAAAGCGCTTCGCAGATGGTGAACTTTACATTCAAATTCAAGAATCAATTCGCGGTTGCGATGTTTATCTCATTCAGCCGACTTGCCATCCCGTTAATGATAATCTGATGGAATTGCTGATTATGATCGATGCCTGTCGTCGGGCTTCGGCGCGGCAGATTACAGCAGTGATTCCCTACTATGGTTACGCGAGGGCTGATCGCAAAACGGCAGGGCGCGAGTCGATTACAGCTAAGTTGGTGGCTAACTTGATTACTCAAGCAGGCGCTAATCGCATTGTAGCGATGGATTTGCACTCCGCGCAAATTCAAGGTTACTTTGATATTCCCTTCGACCATGTTTATGGTTCTCCAGTTTTGATTAATTATTTAGCTAGTAAGCAGCTTGCTGACTTGGTGGTCGTTTCGCCTGATGTCGGAGGTGTTGCTAGAGCAAGAGCATTTGCGAAAAAGCTAGATGATGCACCGCTTGCAATTATCGATAAACGGCGTCAAGCACACAATGTCGCTGAAGTCCTCAATGTCATTGGTGATGTTGAAGGCAAAACTGCGGTACTGGTAGACGATATGATTGATACTGGCGGTACGATTACAGAAGGCGCCAAGTTATTGCGCGAACAGGGAGCGCGTCAGGTTTATGCTTGTGCAACGCATGCCGTGTTTTCACCACCAGCAGTGGAACGTTTATCGAGTGGGATATTTGAGGAAGTGATTGTTACTAATACGATTCCTGTCCCTGAAGATTATCGTTTTGCACAATTAACAGTACTCTCAGTGGCAAATCTCATCGGTGAGACTATCTGGCGCGTTCACGAAGATAGTTCAGTAAGTAGTATGTTTCGTTAGTTAGCAAGCAATCTGAGGGGCAATAAATGCCCCTATTTTGTGTCTTAAAAAAAGATGAATGTTCAAATCTAATATCAATAATATTGTGTAGCAACGTAGTCCCATGTCAATACCAAAGCACTTCACAGTTGCAGACGGGCGTAGGCTTCAATGCGTAGTATGCGAACATGACTTGTTTTGGCGTCGAGAAGCGCAGCTAAATACTGCGATCGCTACCTTCTTTAATATAGATTGGGCGAATTAAATCTGCTGTCTGTTTGGTTTGTGACTATTACGGCTATATTCATTGGTTCCTTCCCTCATGAATTAACATCAATGTTAATTGCTTTGAGTTTTAACCGCTTAGATCACCTCTAGTGAAATAAGTTAACAGTCGTTATAAATAATTGAGAAACACTTCAGGAACTAACTTGAGTTCTCCAGTTTTAAAACGATCGCACTCTACCCAAAGTGCAGTCTTTTTCCGTTTACCTTCTTTAAAATCAAGCGTATCTATTTGATAAAATTTGGGGTCTACAAAATCGCATTCATAGATAAAAAGAATTTCGTGACCTGGTTTATCGTTGTAAGTAAACAAACTTTCGTTACAGTCAAGGTAGCGAATATTGGTAATTTCCGCTTGAATTTCTTCGTAAAACTCCCGTTGTAAGGCTTCACGGCTAGTTTCTCCAAAATCAACACCGCCGCCCATCGCGCGATAAAAAGTTTGTTGCTTACCAGGATCGTAGCCTTGAGAAAGAAAAATGCGTTCGCTATCTCGCACCAATCCCAAGGCTAATACCCGAATTTCACCAGGTTTGTGCATTTTAGTTGTTACTACCGTCGTAGATAAAACCAGAACGATCGCTATCTTCTACTGTCCAGTCTTCGTTTTCACCACCAATGAATAAAGTGGCAATATTAACATATTCCTTGCTCAGCTGCTTTAAGGCATTGATGAGAATATCAAGGGCGATCGCATCACTCGTCCCTATGTCAAACCAGCAACGTCCCCATGTTCCTTCATATTCAAATTCTCCCATATTATGCATCAGTGCCATCAAACTGTTATCAGCCGTCTGCTCGTCGTAATGCATATAGCTGAGATCGAGTCCTTGTTCCTGCACTTGCAGGTTTTCCGCGTTGAATGCTCCAAGTTTACCTAAATAGAACCAAGAGTTAAACACTTCTTCGACATATCGTTTCTCCATTTCTGAAGGAACGGTAGCAAACTCTAACCAAATCCATACATCAAAAGGATCGAACTCACGGAACTGTACCTGCATTGTTTTGAGATTAACGAGCAACGAACATTGACAATACAATAATCTTAATCAATTATGAGATGCAGTTGTTTTTGGTAATAGGAACAGGTAATAGCAGGGTTAGCTACTGGCTTGACTTGCCTACGTTAGGGATGTGAGATTATCTAGCACTGCTGACACGCTGAAATGCCCTACTGCGTTCGCGTTCAATTTGTTTAACTAAACTAGATGGCAGTTGATCTTTCTTAGCAAGCGAGCGATCAAAATTTTCCACTGCGGCTTTGATTGCGGAGGGATTATTTTGCTTATTGCCCTGTTCGGCAAGAATTTGAGCTTTGAGATAATACAATTCAGGATTCTCAGGAGTTGCTTGTAAAGCTCGCTCTACATAAGTTAAAGCTTGGGTATACTGATCCAAATCGCGGTAGCCAATAGCCAAACCACGATCTGCTAAATACCGAGGACCTGCAAATTTTACCAGTCGATCAATGGCTTGTTGTGGGCTAGAAAATGGCAGATTGACTGCTAGCATCAAATCCATATAGCCCCGTAATAGATTCAGTTCTGGGTCATTAGGGGCAACGGCTTCTGCTTGATCTAAATAAGAGTAAACTTGTCTTAATTCTGATAATGCTCGTGGTGTACCGCGAACAGTTCCCTCCTGTGCTAAAGCGGCTGCACCTTGCAAAAAATGACCGACAGCAGCATATAAATTACCTCGCAGAGGATCTTGACTGATCAACTGCCTTCCAGTTTCTAAAGTTTGCTTGCCATAGTTACTGAATGCGTTAATATCATCGTTCAATGTATATGCTAGTGAAGCTCTCATCGCATAAGCTAAAGGTTCATTCGGTTCGCTAGCCTCAGCTTGATTAAGATAATTTGCAGCGGCTTGATAATTACCCTGCTCGAATATGGCTCTAAATGCTGCTTCTGTGTTGTCGCCAATTTGACGTGGGTTAGTAGCACGGAACGGATCTTGAGCTAGAGTTGGATTAAACCCCAAACTAAGTGTCACTAATGTTGTGCTAGCCAAAGCAGCGAACGCGTGTTGTACAGCTAAAAACCATTTTTTACGCATAATCAACCTCTCGATTGTTCTCTGACTAATGCCTCAGCCTCAAATCAGGACAGCAATGCCAGAATAAAAGCATCATGACAAAATGCGTTTGCCAAAATTACAGTACAAGAACTCATGAACTTCAAACTATTATCAGTGTTCCCTCTAAGGTGGAGTTTAGCTTGAGTAGATCAGAAGTTGAAAGCTCATATTTAGAAATTGGTCTGAATTCTTTGGTAATCTTAACGGATGCTCTACCTCAAAAATCTTATCTATCATCCTCCAGCAAGTCCCACTGCTATTCTCAAGTCAATTAATCTACAGTTAGCGCCCCAAACCTTGGGATTGATTATTGGGCGGAGTGGTTCGGGTAAAAGTACGCTATTAGAAATTTTATCTGGACTTGTTGAAGCAACGACAGGTCAAATCTCTTGGCGAGATCAAGAACTTACTACTGATTACCTACAACAATTAGCGGGCTTGGTTTTTCAATTTCCCGAACGTCATTTTTGTGGTGGTACAATTTTGGAGGAATTGCGCTTAGGACATCCTGAAATAGGCTCAGAACGAGTACGACAAGCTTTGCAAGAAGTTGGATTAGAGCATTTATCTTTACACGCTGCACCTCATGCTTTAAGTGGCGGACAGCAACGCCGTTTAGCATTGGCTGTACAACTGATTCGTCAACCACACTTACTGTTATTAGATGAGCCAACCGCTGGTTTAGACTGGTCAATGCGGCGACAGCTAGTTAATTTGTTGGCAAAACTGAAACAACACTGGACGTTGTTAGTGGTGACTCACGATGCTAGCGATCTAGTGAGTATCGCTGATAGTTGTTGGACGCTGAATCATGGAGTATTGGAAGCTGTACCCGATCCTGCTTTACTCGAAGCAAAAGCGCAAGGTGCGATCGCAATCAATAAAATCTCAGTTGACAAAATTGAGGAAGCTTCAGAAGCAGGATAAAGTTAGTGATGAAGAATTAGTTCAGGTATGGTAACATCACCACTGCTGCCGCAAATGTTGGATGTATGGCAGCAAATGAATTGGCAACCGACAGCAGCACAACAAAAGAAGTTTCAACGCCTTTACGAATTGATTTTGGCAGGTAATCGTCAGTTGAATTTAACGCGAATTACAGAACCAATCGAGTTTTGGGAAAAGCATTTGTGGGATTCACTGCGCGGAATTGCCCCCTTACTATCTACTCAAGACACTGATATTAAGATCATTGATATTGGTACAGGTGCAGGTTTTCCAGGAATTCCCGTGGCGATCGCCCTTCCCAATCACGTTACCCTCCTCGACTCAACACGCAAGAAAATAACTTTTCTCGATAACCTCTTAGCAGAACTTGATATCCAAAATGCGACTACCTTAGTGGGTAGAGCAGAAACGATCAATAAACTTCCTCAACATCATCAAAGCTACGATGTTGCACTAATTCGGGCTGTAGGTTCGCCATTACTGTGTGCTGAGTATACCTTGCCATTGTTAGAACCAAATGGTTTAGCCGTTCTCTATCGCGGACAGTGGACAACAGATGAAACTGAAGCTTTGCAAACTAAGGTTAAGCAGTTGAGTGGTGTAATCGAGAAGATTGAGGAGTTTGTTACGCCTTTAAGTAATAGCGTTCGCCACTGCGTGTATTTACGGAAAATTTTCTGAGTTGGGGTTTAGCAATGCCAAACCCCAAATTCTTATGTTGTTTTTGTAACTTGTGCTAATCGCTGATTAATCTCATTCCAATTAACCACATTCCACCAAGCATTGAGATAATCTGCACGACGATTTTGATACTTAAGGTAATAAGCGTGTTCCCACACATCATTACCCATAACCGGATAGTTGCCTTCCATAAAAGGACTATCTTGGTTTGCAGTACTGGTAATTTGGTAGTTGCCATCACGAGTACGGATTAACCAAGCCCAACCACTACCAAAACGCCCCTCACCAGCCGAATTGAATTGTTTTTTAAATTCTGCAAAGCTACCAAAATTTTGGTTAATGATTGTAGCAATTTGTCCTGTTGGTTCACCACCACCATCTGGACTCATAATTTGCCAAAACATTGTATGGTTGACGTGACCGCCACCATTATTGCGGATGGAAGTGCGAATATCTTCTGGAACCCGATCAAGATTGAATAAGAGTTGTTCTACAGTTCTACCTTTAAGTTCAGGATGCTTTTCTAGCGCTGCATTTAAGTTTTTGACATAGGTTGCATGGTGGCGATCGTGATGAAATCGCATTGTTGCAGCATCAATATGTGGTTCGAGTGCATTGTAGTCATAAGGTAAAGGTGGTAACTCGAAACTTCCACTGCTACTAGGAGGAGTTTCCGCAGCTAAAGCAGTCTTGAGTAAACTGTGCGGACGCAATGTATCAATTGCAACTGCACCAGCACTTGCTCCTAGTATAAATAGGAAATTTCGCCGATTAAGAGTCATAAGTTATAGATGCTACTCAACTAATCAGATATCTTCTCAGTTCATACACATAATACATCTATCGTTTACATGATTTTTAAATTAAGAAGAGGTCGGAGGTCAGGGATCAGAGGTCAGAATAGGAAAGCGGGAACTTAAAAAAGATGACTTATTGCGATAACCGCTTGACGGCAGCACCGCTTAATAATTGATGTGCTTCTTGTAAGATACTTGGAATATCTGCTGCGTGAGGGCTATTTCTCAGACAATTTTGTAAATTGAGTTGATTGATTTTGGCAGCATTCGCACCTGGAAACCAGCTACCACCATTGCCTAAGAGGTTGTAGCGCATTTTTGCATATTCAATCATATCGTAGGCGATCGCTAAATTTCGCAACCACAAAATCACAGGAATATTCACATCGCCTGGTGTTTCACTGTGTTTAGGTAAACCAACGTGCCAAGTTTTTGCCCAACTTTCTCCTAATGAAGCGATCGCAGCTTGTTCTAATCGTGCCAAAATGGGTGGTAACGTTTCATCAGCACGATCTAGTAGAGTCAAAGTTTTCAAGTGTTCGTCAAAATCCTGCGGACGTGCTGCACCAACACTCAGCGTATGTACTTGGGAATGACTTAGACAAAATAGATTGTTAAACACGATTGGACTTAAAGGGGCGCATAAATCTACGAGTTTTTGTGGTGGTTTATAGAGCATTCCGCCTTTATCTGACGGACTAATAATAAACACGCCCATGTCGTGACGATTCGCTGCTGCAATTGCCGCCCAGTTGTTTTGATTAATGTAGTACCAGTGTAGGTTAACGTAGTCGAATAAATTAGTTGCGATCGCTTGTACAATAATATCCGTAGGTCCATGTGTAGAAAAACCAAGAAACCTTACTTTCCCTTGGGCTTGTAACTTTTGCACAATTTCCACACAACCGCCAGGACAAACGCTTTGCTGCAATGTTTCAGGATCGTTAATGCCGTGAATCGCCAGTAGATCCACGTAATCTAATCGGAGATTTTTAAGTGATTGCTCAAATTTTTGCTGAAATTCTTTCGTGTTGTCACTCGGATTAATTTTAGTTTGAACAATGATTTGTTCGCGCTTAAGAGTCGGCAAAATTTTTCCTAGCTGAGACTCCGAAGTGCCATAACCACGAGCAGTTTCAATGTGATTAATGCCAACTTCTATTGCTCTACGAATCGTTGCTTCCAGATTTTTTTGATTATTCCTGGGAATTTGCCATGCTGGGACATCTTGCCATTTAAATTGATAGCGCATTCCACCGCAGGAAAACACCGGCATTTGGATATTTGTGCGCCCAAATCGTCTGTATTGCATCATTAACTAGGAGCGAGGAGCGGGGATTAAGTAATAGACTCACAATTACCCATTACCTATTACCCATTACCCACTTATTGTTACATCTCCTTCACAACTGGCTTACCATCTTGAACTTCACCAACAAGAACTAAATCTGTCACGCCGACAAAAATTCCGTTTTCTAAAACACCAGGGATGTTGTTGAGCGTTTTTTCGAGATCGGCTGGATCATCAATACTATCAAATTTTACATCTACCACCATGTTGCCTTGATCGGTGATCACAGGTCCAGCCTTTTTCACCCCCATACGCAACTCTGGTTTACCGCCAAGTTTCTCAATCGCCCGCATAACTGGAGAAATTGCCATTGGAATAACTTCGACAGGAACCGCAAAGCTAGAACCCAAGCGATCTACAATTTTAGAGCTATCAACAACAACGATAAACTGATCGGCAAGGTAATCAACAATTTTTTCACGGGTATGCGCCGCGCCGCCACCTTTAATTAAATTCTTTTGTGGATCGACTTCATCAGCACCATCGATCGCAATATCAATATGGTCAACTGCGTCTAGAGTTGTTAAAGGAATACCATATTGTTTAGCAAGAACTTCGGCTTGAAAAGAGGTAGGAATACCAATAATATCTTTGAGTTCACCAGACTTGAGGCGATCGCCTAAAAATTGAATTGTGTACGCTGTGGTTGACCCCGTTCCTAGCCCAACGATCGTACCAGATTGTACGCGATCGGCAGCAGCTTTACCGACTTCTTGCTTCATCAATTTTATGGGATCTACGCCTGCGGTCATTCGCCAAACTCCTCAAGATAAAAATGAGCTATAGTTCATCTTACCTGCGAGCGCGAGCAGGCAAAAGAAAATTTGTAGCGTAAGCTGCAGTTAAAAGCTATTTCAATTTTTCTGTGTGTTAAAGACACGCCACATGACAAAAACTGTGAACCCTATATAAGACAAAACTGTTAGCCAATCTTGCCAACTACCATAATCATTCATTTTTGCTACTTTAAGTTGATAAATAGAGTGTAAGCTGTATGGAACTTACACTACTTTTGTAGTACACAAAATTATGCTGCCATTTCGCGACAAAGTTGAGCGCAGCGACGACAAGATTCGGCACAACGTTGACAGTGATCGTCATCGTGCTGACTACATTCATTAGCACAGCGATCGCACGCTTCGGCGCACACACCACACATTTGCTTGTGCAGTTCCGATCTCCGCGACATCAAACGGGCGCAAAGGGCACAAGTATCAGCACAATCACGACATCGTTTAATACATTCAGCCATCATCTGCACCATATCTTCACTTAAGCAAGCATTGGCACAGTATTCACAATCGCGTAGGCAGTCTAGACACGCTTGAATACAAGCATCAAGTTTAGATTCTGCAGTAGTCATAATTCAACCTCCGATATGTTGCACTACCCTTTTAACTCAGATTGACATATGCACATGAAATCAGGATGAAATCATCCTATTTGATAACTTCACCCTGAGAAACTACGCAGGTAGATGAGGTTACTGAAAATGCTTGATAATCGCCTTAGCAAACTCAGAACACTTCAGTGGTTCAACGGGGGGTTCCATTAACCGTGCTAAATCGTAAGTAACTTGACGGTTTGCGATCGCATCACTAATTCCCTGTTTGATCAAATCTGCAGCTTCTTGCCAACCCAAATACTCCAACATCATCACACCTGAGAGAATCACCGAACCAGGATTGATCCGGTCTAATCCAGCGTGTTTTGGTGCTGTACCGTGAGTAGCTTCAAAAATGGCACACTCATCGCCAATGTTAGCTCCTGGCGCCATGCCGAGTCCGCCAACTACAGCAGCTGCAGCATCAGAAACATAGTCACCATTGAGGTTCATCGTTGCTAACACCGAGTATTCATCTGGTCGTGTTTGAATTTGCTGAAAAACGCTATCGGCAATTCTATCGTTTACCATCACCTTATCTTTCCATTGACCGCTACCGTGCGTAGACCAGATAGAATCAAGAACTGTTTCAATCTCTTGACAAATTACAGCTTTTTTCTCAGCAGTGAGAGCATTGTATCCTGGTTCAATCATCTGAGCATTTTCGCCAATAGAAATATCAGGATTAACTTCTTTGTTGCTCAAAATCCAAGACTCGCGTTCTGTAACGCATTCATTACGAAATTCAGTTGTTGCCAGTTCGTAACCCCAATCGCGGAAGGCACCTTCGGTATATTTCATAATATTTCCTTTGTGTACCAAAGTGACCATTTGCTTATTTCTCGGCAATCGAAGTGCGTGTCGAATTGCCCGACGAATCAGGCGTTGAGAACCTGTTTTACTAATTGGTTTAATGCCAATACCAGAATCGAGACGAATTTGCTTTTTACCATGTTCAGGGCTAGCAGGAATCAATTCATTGTTGAGTAAATTAATAATCCGTTCTGCCATTTCCGTACCCTGACGCCACTCAATCCCTAGATAAATATCTTCGGTATTTTCGCGATAGATAATGACATCAAGTTTTTCAGGATATTTGTGTGGGGAAGGTGTTCCTTCGTAATAGCGACAAGGACGCACACAGGCATACAAATCGTTAATTTGTCGCAATGCTACATTGAGCGAACGAATTCCACCACCAACAGGCGTAGTTAATGGTCCTTTGATGGCAACACCATATTCTTTGATAGCTTGTAACGTGTCTTCAGGAAGATATTGATAAGTTCCGTAAATATCACACGCTTCATCCCCAGCATAAACCTTAAACCAGCTAATTTGCCGCTTTCCTTGATAAGCAGTTTGTACAGCCGCGTCAATCACCATTTGACTTGCGGGCCAAATATCAACACCAGTACCATCGCCACGAATAAAAGGAATAATTGGATTGTCTGGTACTACTGGTTCACCATTCTTGAACGTAATGCGCGAACCGATATCTGGTGGGGTAATTTTCTCGTACATGATCTCAAACTCCTAGAGGGTGGCTGCTGTGATAGGTGCTGGGTGATTAACACCGTTACAAAAAATCCTTCTTTGGAAGGCTACCAGATTTCATCTTTGATGTAGTAACTTTTTTTCACAAAGTTCTGACAAGCTGCGTCAGACCTGTAAAGTCAAAATTTAGAATAAATAATTGATCTGGTAAGCGTTTAGAGCGATCGCATTCAGCTAATACTACGCTTTGATACGCGCTGTCAGGTTAAATTAATGATCGAGCTGTAACCGCAATCCTCAAATAAGGCATGACTGATCCCACTATCGTTGACACTAATTTTGACTCTGCTTTAGCTTTGCAGTTAACCACAGGGTCAGAAAAAGTACAAGCGCAAACCATTGAAAAACTCGCTACGCTTGGTACTGCGGGCGAAGAGCTACTCATGAAGTTTTTACTGCAACGCCAGTCTAACCCACCTACCTGGATTGATGGCAAAGCTTACCAAGTTCTCTACAGTGCTGATTCGCTAGAGACTAAGAATTTTCTCCAAACTAATTTCCCGACTGGCATTGTCCAACTCAACTCAGAGCAAGGTATTGACTATACTTCATTGCAAACACTACTTGCAAAGCAAGATTTTCAAGCTGCTGATCGTCTTACTCTGCAAAAACTTTGTGAATTAGCAGGAGCTGCTGCAATGCAAAGAAAATGGTTATATTTTACCGAAGTAGAAAATTTTACCAACACTGACCTACAAACAATCAATCAACTATGGTTAATTCACTCAGAGGGGAAATTTGGTTTTTCAGTTCAACGAGAAATCTGGCTTGCTGTCGGTAAAAACTGGGAAAAACTATGGTCAAAAATTGGTTGGAAAGCAGGCAACAATTGGACTCGCTATCCTGACGAGTTTACGTGGAATCTCAACGCTCCTAGAGGTCACTTACCATTATCCAATCAGCTACGCGGCGTGCGAGTGATAGCATCTTTGCTGTCGCATCCTGCATGGGAACGCCGAGGTTGTTAGTAAAACACCTTGAAAATGCCACTTCTTAGACTCCAAACCCTTGTCTGAACGTTCTCTCAAAGATTGTTCATCTCGATTGTAGATGGGGAATCTTAAAGGAAGTAGAAACCCTAATACCAGGGTTAGATCAAACACATTTCGTTCAACATTGAGCCAGGGGTAGTAACAGTGGAGCCTGAGAGAAAAACAGCACAAGAACTACAGCAGCTAAAAGTCTTCTCAGATATAGGGATCTTAGAAGCTCAAACAATTCCTATTTTTGACGCAGCTACGCAAACATCTGCCGATTTTTTAGAAGTACCAATTTGTATCTTCGGCTTTTTGAATCAAAATAGTTTTTGGTTTAAATCAGCTGTAGGTTTAGCGCGACTCGGATTGAGAAGTAAAATCGCCCAAGAGCGGCAATTATCAAGGCAAGAAGCTTTTATAGCTCATGTGGTAGAAAATCATAAGATTTTAGCAATTGATGACACTCTTAAAGATCCGGTATTTGTTAACAGTGACTTAGTGCAGCAGTATGGTATCCGCGCTTTTATGGGAGCACCACTGATGAATACATCAGGGCAATGCTTAGGAGCGATCGCTGTCATGGAACTGAAACCACGTAATTTTACACTCAGAGACATGAAGTTTATAGAACTCATGGCTTGCTGGAGTATGAGTGAACTTGAGCGCCATCAACTGCTCAAAGGTATCAATCCTAATAGTCCTTATTTGAATTCTCCCTTAGTACAAACAGATTCTGTTTTAAGCGGACATTCTGGCATCCTACCAAACAATAAGCATCCAAATCCTGTTGCTGCTGTTACCGATAACAATGACAAAATCACACATACAATTGCTACAGCCAGCGAATATCTTTCTACCAACCAAGTCAAAGTCGAACTTCTCTCCCAGCTCACTCAAGAATTACGAACGCCTTTAACTTCGGTTTTGGGTATGGCGAGTGTTGTCAGCCGCGAAATTTATGGCCCTCTCACCAATAAGCAAAAAGAATATCTAGAAATTATTGAAAATAGCGGACGTCACTTGTTAACACTCGTTAACGAAATTTCTGAGCTAGGAACATTAGATAGTAGCTTTGCAGCACTTAATCTCACTGCTGTAGAAATTGAAATGTTGTGTCAGCAAGTGATTAGTGCTCTATCTGAGACAACTAAACGGCGAGATCAACAAATTAATTTGTCTTTAGAACCAGGATGCAACCGACTTTGGGTTTTAGACAAAGATAAAGTTAAACAGTTACTCTATCAGCTTATTTTTTACATTACTCAAATTGCTGCAAATGGAAGCGTGATTCATATTCATGTTTCACATAAAAGTGATGGGCTACACTTTGCCATCTGGGCTTCTCATCCTTGGCTAGAACAAGGCTTAACCCTAGCAGAACCATTACTGTGCCAGTTATCACCGTTTGCTGCTGATAGTGGAACTCCACTCGATGGTCTTTGTGCTGAATTATCAAATTCAACTGCTTTACCTGTCTTAGCCACTCAAGTGTTAGATGTTGCTACTACCAATCCAGAAGTGACACAGCAAGATGCCAACCATCCACTACACAAGCACAATCCTTTAGAAGGTATCTACCACTCTAGCAATAGTCTACGTTTGCTATTAAGCTGCGATCTGGCAAAATTACATGGAGGAAGAATAAATCTGCAAGGATCGCCAGAATCAGGCTATCGTTATGTAGTTGTTTTACCTGAACTTGCGGCTCCTGCGGAGGAAACTGTCTAGCATTTGGTTGGGGGTGTTGTGTGCAAATAATATAGCTATCACAAAAAGATTTGTTTGTCAGCAAAACATTTACTATTGGTAATTTGGAATATCTTATTCAGCGGGCATGACGACACTGTTTGCTGGAGTATGAGTACACAGGAACCCTAACACCCTAAATGATTTCATCATGAATGCATGGCAACAATTTACGCTCACTCATGTGCCGTTGCAAGATTGGCGCAGTGGAAGTTACTTACACCGTTCAATAGTAGGAATACTACGTTCTTGGCGACAGAGTAGCTTGCTGATTCAGTGGGCAGATCAAATCGCAGCAGTGCTTCTCAGTTTGATATTTGTTTTAGCACCTTTTGTCTCAAGCACGCTGATAGGCTTACTTTTAGTGGCTTGTGGTGGATTTTGGCTATTGGTCACTCTCACAGATATCCGCGATCAAGCGAAGTTGACTTCTGTTCATCTACTCGTGTTGCTCTATTGGGGAATTGCTACTGTAGCGACAGCAGCGTCACCTGTAAAATCAGCAGCTTTTGTGGGATGGACAAAATTAACGTTGTATTTGTTGATGTTCGCCCTCGCTGCTAGAGTTTTACGCTCTCCTCGAATTCGTACCTGGATGATTGCTATCTATTTGCACGTAGCACTCCTTGTTAGTGTCTATGGGCTGCGACAATGGTTTTTTGGAGCAACTGCGCTAGCAACTTGGGTAGATCCCGAGTCGCCTCTATCGAAAACAACTCGTGTTTATAGTTACTTGGGTAATCCTAATTTACTTGCAGGATATCTTTTGCCAGCGATCGCATTTAGTGCAATGGCAATTTTTGCGTGGCGCGGCTGGATTCCTAAGGTTCTAGCACTAACCATGCTTTTAGTCAATATGGCGTGCTTAATCTTAACTTTTAGTCGTGGTGGCTGGATTGGTTTACTGGCGTTGGTTGTAACGCTGTTGGTATTACTAGTTTATTGGTTGAGTATACAACTACCACCGTTTTGGCGAATGTGGTCGTTGCCAATTTTGCTGGTTGGCATGTTGAGTGTTTTAATTTTGGCAATATTATTTGTTGAACCAGTACGCGATCGCGTGTTAAGTATTTTTGCAGGACGAGGTGACAGCAGTAATAACTTCCGCATCAATGTTTGGCTAGCTGTCATTGACATGATTCGCGATCGCCCAATTTTAGGTATTGGTCCTGGTAATACTGCCTTTAACAGAATTTATCCACTTTATCAGCAACCTAAGTATACTGCTTTGAGCGCTTACTCAGTTCTCTTAGAAATTGCTGTAGAAACAGGCTTAATTGGCTTTTTCTGTTTCGTTTGGTTGATTATTGTTATGCTCAGCCAAGGATTGACACAATTACAGAGGTTACGCCAGCACAATCACCGAGAAGGGTTTTGGTTAATGGCAGCGATCGCAATCGTAGTAGGTATGCTAGCCCACGGCACAGTAGATACTGTTTGGTATCGACCTGAAGTTAGTACGTTATGGTGGTTGACTGTTGCGTTAATTGCCGGTTATCTCAACGCTTCTGTCTCAGAACCAAATCCAGGCAATTCCACAGTAGCTACGCAACAGTATTAAGTCATTCTGTTCGCGGTAGGTATAAAACAAAGCCTTAAGCTGAAACACTTAAGGCTTTTGATTTTGCGATAATTTGGTAGACACCAATGCTTATGATCAACGCTTCTATGCAAATGGATTTTATTTAAATGCACCCAGATGAAAGGAGAGTAAACAATCTACGGTTCTCGATATGTAGAGGAGGAAGTTGTTCCTGTTGTTCCTACAGTATCTGGCTCTCGGTAACGTGTAGGTTCCGACTTATTACGACCCAATAAACCAGCTAAACCAATTAAACCAAGTAATCCTAACCAACCCCAATCAAAACCATCGTCTGTCTCAGTTGTCGTGGTGGTCGTTGTTGGTGCAGTAGTAGTAGTCCCAGGGGCAGTATCAGTTGTTGTTGCTGACGCAGGAAGCGCAGAAGGTAATGCTGCTAGGCTTAAACTTAATACACTAGCGCTAAACAATTTGGATAATTGAGAATATTTCATAGCCACAAGCTCCTTATCTCATCTCTTCATCCTCACCTTAACGATTGAGTACTTGAGTAAAATCACCCTTGAGCTAGAAACCTCGGTTCTCTAAAGTCCTACTGAAGAAATACTTGCATAATATTAAGCTACATTAATTTCTATCTCAAGAAGAGATATCCTTAATAGTTTTTCATAGCTCTTTGCATATCTCGCTGATCTTGACGGCGCTTTAAACTTTCTCGCTTATCGTGCAGCTTTTTCCCTTTACCAAGCGCAATACTAACTTTAACTAAGCCTCTTTTTAGATACATTTTTAAAGGTACTAAAGTCAAACCCTGCTGTTCTACTTTTCCTATCAGCTTGCGAATTTCTTCTTTGTGCAACAACAGCTTGCGTGTCCGGCGAGGTTCGTGATTAAAATACTGTCCGCTACCCGTGTACGGAGATATATTTACATTTATTAACCACGCTTCGCCATTACGAATCAAAGCGTAGCCATCTTGCAAGTTGACTTTGCCTTCTCGAATAGACTTTACTTCTGTTCCGGTTAGTTGAATACCTGCCTCATACGTTTCTAGAATTTCGTAGAGAAAACGTGCCTGTCGATTCTCGCTAATAACTTTATAACCGTCGTTGTCACTCATTGAACACTTATCTCACTGCCAATGGTAGATAATCCTACCTTTAACTGAAGTTAACATTTTTCTGCCCGTATTGGGCGTATTGCAGTAGGTTAAAGCCACAAACTGCATTGCTAGTGCCACTCTTTATACTGTAAGCCAATACAACTTAATAATTAAAAGCTTCTCTACTTTACTTATAAAAGTTTGAATAACATATTAATTCGTAAAAGTATGAAAGTTTTTTACGTCCAAAAAATGAATTTTTATTACAAGTCAAAACAGTAGGATTTCTTGCCTCTATATTTGGTGATGTAAAAGCTCTTTTACTAAGTTTCAATTTCTTGAATTTGAGAGTAATACCATTCAACAATCAACCAAAATTTAGTTTCACTTTTAAGCTTATCTTAAATGAATTTTTAGTTTGCATATTTGCAAGTTTAATAGATTGCTGCTCAGACGTTTTTAGAAGTAAACTCCGTTACTTGTACGGCTATTGCTTTGTTGCTTAACTAGAAAAATCAACATTGAGTTGCTGCTTTATTTTCAGTTGAATAAAACAAAAAAAATAATGTCTGTAACTTAGTTTCTATTATTTAATTTTTGCAAGGGAATAACTATGCTACGTAATTTTTTACTAAAATCTTCGACTTTTAGCCTTTGTTGCTTGTTTACTGTGTCAAACAGCGTTAGCGCCACACAAGTTATTCTATCCAATCCAGCAGCACAAACTACTACAAATACAGTAAAAAATCTGGAAGTATTCAATCCAGGAATTATCAATAACTTACCATCTGGTCAGAGATGGCTACGACATATAAACCAAGAGATTATGCCGTTTTGGACAATGCAATCAGCTCTTGGTAATCCTGTTGGTAATTTTCCTACTTTCCGCTGTAATAATGGTTTGCGTTGGAATCCTAGTAATCCTTGTCCAGAAATTTTAAATGCATCATCGTGGGTAAAAAACGATCTCAATAAAGAATATGTAGTAGCTAAGTCTCGGCAAACATACGTATATGGTGTTGCTTATCATCTGACTGGTAATGAAAGAATGCTTCAATTAGCTAGAAATGGAGTAAATTACATCAGAAAAAATGCCTTTGAAAGTAATGGTAGTGTAGTAACTTATTGGGAAAACGGTGTTCCTGGTCCTGCGCAAGCTCAAAGAAATACCCAGCACCTAGCATATGCTGGTTTGGGTTTATCATTTTACTATTATTTAACAAGAGATGAAGCAGTTTTACAAGATATTATTAAGTTGAAAAATCATATTTTTAATAACTATTATGATGCTGATCTTGGAATGCTTAAATGGAGCAAAACATCTAATATCAAAAATCTAACAGCACAACTAGATCAGTTAAATACTTACATGGTTTTGACAATTCCTTTATTGCCAGAACCCCTACAGTCACAATGGAAAGCAGATGCCCTACGCATTGTGCAAATTATGAATGATAAGTTTTATAGTTCACAATATAACTTGTACTGGCGAGAAGGCAATGTAGGAGAAAGTTTTCAACAAGTTGATTTGGGACACACTTGTAAAGCTTTTTGGTTTATCTACTTAGTAGGAAAACTAACTAACAATACAGGGTTAATGTCTTTTGCTGAAATTCAAGGTCCAAAAGTTTTAGAAAAAGCTTATGTGAGCAATACAGGTTCCTGGGCAACACTGCTCAATTCAAATGGTTCTGTAAGTACGAATGGTAATAAAATCTCGTGGATGTACAACGAGATGAATCAAATGACAGCGACATTCAGTTTAAGAAATCCAGCTTTAGCTCAGTATTTAGTCAAAACATATCCATATTGGCTAAAGCATATGGTGGATTATCAGTATTATGAAACTTATCCTGAAGTTAATGCTGCTGGTGTTAGAGTTCAGTGGCGTCCTAAAATAGATGCCTGGAATCACGGATATCATGCAACAGAACAAGCCTTAGTTGCTTACATTACAACCCAAGCACTGCAAAATAAGCCAGTGGTGCTTCATTATGCATATAAAGGACAGCCATCTACGGCAACTATTCGCCCTTACTTTTATTCAGGAAGAATTCAAAGTCGGCAAATCAGTAATTTGAATACTTTTCCGAATCATAAAAAGCATAAAATTACTTTTGCTAATGTTCAGTGATTTTTTCGGATTTAGTGTTGCTAATGAAGTAAATAGGTGAAAATCAACGTAACTTAAGGGCTGTTATTGATCAATAGTCAATGATTAGTGGAGTCACAATTAGTCATTGGGTAACATAAAGCGTGCGAGCAATCATTACGCTCACATACTTAATGATCTTATTGGTAACATTCATTTTTATTCAAGATGAATACTCAACTTGATGGCAATAAAGAATAGGCTCATGAAGCCGCTGATTAAAAGAAATGCTAATTGTTCAAGGAAAGTGCAAAAATAATTATGTTTGAGCCAAGTTAAGCTAAGACAAGAGGGACATTGTGCATTTATTGATTCCAGCAGCTGGAATAGGACGTCGGATGGGTAGCGATCGCAATAAACTGCTGTTATGCTTGCGATCGCAATCTTTGATTAGCTGGACGCTACTTGCTGCAGAAGCAAGTCACCAAATTAGCTGGGTAGGTATTATTGCACAGCCTTCAGATTGGTCAGATCTTAAAGAAAATTTAGCAAGTTTATCACTCACGAAACCGATACAACTGATTGTCGGGGGAACTACCCGTCAAGAATCTGTTTACAATGGCTTGCAGGCTCTTCCAAACGCCGCAAAACAAGTTCTGATTCATGATGGTGCGCGCTGTCTTGCTACGCCAAAATTGCTAGATCGTTGTGCAGAGGAAATTCGTCATTGTTCGGGTTTAATTGCGGCTGTACCTGTGAAGGACACAATCAAGGTTGTTGATACTGCCAAAATGATTCAAAGTACACCTGACAGGCGTAACCTTTGGGCGGCACAAACTCCCCAAGCCTTTGATGTTGAACAACTCAAACAATGTCATGAAGTCGCACGTCGCCAAGGATGGGAAGTGACTGATGACGCTGCTTTGTTTGAAAGATGCGGTCTTACAGTCAAAATTGTTGAAGGAGAAGAAACAAATTTAAAGCTGACAACTCCGGTGGATTTAGCGATCGCAGAATTTATTCTGCAACAAAGGCTACAGAATGTCACAACCTGAATCGACAACCTTAGTCAAAGATATCGGAGAAAAAGGGCTATTAGAGCGCTTACAGCAATTTTGTCCGCCAGAAATCGTCGGTGATGATGCAGCAGTAGTTACAACTCAACCAGGAAAGTCTTTAGTTGTAACAACAGATATGTTAGTTGATGGAGTTCATTTTAGCGATCGCACGACGACTCCTGAAGCAGCTGGGTGGCGTGCTGCTGCTGCGAATTTATCTGACTTAGCTGCCATGGGTGCTTCTCCTTTAGGTCTCACGATTGCTCTAGGGGTTCCTAACGATACTCCAGTTAACTGGATTGAGCAACTGTACCAAGGAATAACACAATGCCTGCAAAAGTTTGATACTTTCATTCTTGGAGGCGATGTCTGCCGCTCTCCAGTGATGACAATATCGATTACAGCATTTGGAGAAGTTCATCCTGAACGAATTATCCGTCGTTCTACTGCTCAAGTAGGAGATGCCATAGTTGCAACTGGAGTTCACGGTGCTTCTCGCGCTGGATTAGAGTTGTTACTACAGCCAGAAACAAAACAAAGCTTCAGCAACAGTACTCAGCAAAAGTTGATCCAAGCTCATCAATATCCGCAACCGCGATTGGACGTGCTACCAATTTTGTGGGAAATAATATCTCAATTTCAACTTGAAAGTGCTTCTGAGTGTAAGATACACGTTGCAGGAATGGACAGCAGTGATGGTTTAGCCGATGCCATAGTACAACTGTGTCAGATGAGCCAAGTTGGAGCAAAACTTGAACGCAGTCAAATTCCTCTAGCCGACGAACTTAAAGATTGGTCATCACCACAAGCGTTAGAGTGGGCGTTATACGGTGGTGAAGATTTTGAGTTAGTTTTATGCTTGCCTTTGGTTATTGCTCAAGCACTAGTAGAACGCCTAGGCAACCAAGCAGCAATTATTGGTGAGATTATTGAGGAACCTGTTGTTTATTTAGCTGATCGTGCAGGAAAAACCCCCGATGAATTGAATCTCAATCGGGGATTTCAACATTTTTAAGTTTCTTAGGCAAGATAGGTTTCAGGGTTATTTCTGACCTCTGAACCGTAGGTCTGCGCGAAGCGCGTCCTCTCTAAAATTCACTTAGTTCCACTTCTCAGCGACAAGTTCTGCTAAGTCTAATACACGCTGGCTATAACCCCATTCGTTGTCATACCAAGCCATGACTTTCACCATGTCACCACCCATGACCAAAGTCAAACTTGCATCAACGATAGAGGAAGCGTCGTGTCCTTGATAATCAGAGGAAACGAGTGGCAAATCGCTGTATGCCAAGATACCTTTGAGTGAGTTTTCTGAAGCATCTTGGAGTGCTTGGTTAACTTCTTCTGCAAAGGTTGGATTCTCTACCTGAATGACAAAATCTACCATTGATACGTTGGGAGTAGGAACGCGTAACGCAACTCCATTGAGCTTACCTTTAAGATCTGGCAAGACAAGCGCAACTGCTTTAGCTGCCCCAGTCGAAGTGGGGACAATATTCATTGCTGCGGCTCTAGCACGCCGCACATCACGGTGACTCGCATCAAGTAAACGCTGGTCTCCAGTGTAGCTGTGCGTGGTGGTCATTGTTCCCTTAATAATGCCGAATTTCTCATTGAGAACTTTAGCAATGGGAGCAAGACAGTTGGTAGTACAACTCGCGTTACTAATAATAGTGTGTTTATTGTGGTCGTAGTCGTGATGATTTACACCAAACACAAATGTACCGTCATCGTTTTTGCCAGGAGCAGTAATCAAGACTTTTTTAGCGCCAGCATTTAGATGCTTCGTTGCCCCTTCTCTACTGGTAAAAACACCTGTTGATTCAATAATCAGGTCAATTTCCCATTCTTTCCAGGGCAAGTTTTCTGGATTGCGATCTGATGTACATTTAACGGTCTTACCATTAACGATGATCGAATTATCATCAGCACTGATATCAGCATTTTTCAACGTCCCCAGCATGGTGTCATACTTGAGTAGGTGAGCGTTGGTTCGTGGGTCGGAAGTATCGTTGATAGCGACCAGATCGATGTTGCTATTTTCTCGACCTACCCAGCAGCGCATAAAATTGCGCCCGATGCGTCCAAAACCGTTGATCGCGACTCTAATCACAGCGTCTTGCCCTCTAGTATGTACTAAACAATGATTACCTATTCTTGAAGCAGATCATATCGCAAAGGGCGTTACATTATAACCTGCCTACGACAAGACTATGAAAAACCTCAGATTTTATCAAAAATCAGTGTGAATAGAGCCTGTGTTTTTCAATGTACAACCGCACGGCATCTGGCACCAAATATCGAATCGATAGGCGATCGCGACACAAAGCCCGAATTAAACTTGAGGAAATTCCGACATAAGGTAGATGCAAAATTTGCCAGTTGATAGATAAGCCTTGCGATGCTAATTTTTGCACAATTTGTTCGCAACGTAGCTGACTATGAGTTGCGATCGCTGTAGACTGCTCTATCTTGAGCGTTGCCGGAAGTCGGGGTGCAACTAACCATTGGCACTCAATTGCTAGTTCCTGGCGGCGATACCACTGAGGCAAAGTTTCAAAGGCATCTAAACCCACAATCCAACACCATTGAGTATTGGGATAAAGTGTTTTGAGGTCAGTAAGCGTCTGAACTGCATAAGATTCTGTACAGTTCACCGTTGCTGGAGCAATCTTAAACGCCGGATTATCCGCGATCGCCATTTGCGCCATTTGCCAACGATGCTCAAATGCGGTGGCATTTTTGTAATGCGGGTGACGCGTGGGTACCCAAATCACTTGTTTAAGATTAGCTTGACTGACGGCTGCTTCAGCAATCAGCAGATGTCCCCAATGTACAGGGTCAAAAGTGCCTCCTAAAATTCCTACTTTATGCCTTGAGTACTGCATTTCATCGCGGCTAGGGTCAAAGTTTAACGGTTAATATTGCTGATTTTTCCTATTTTAATTTTTACCTTTGGTGATTTTAGTAAATTGCCAATAATTTAATCAGAGTGCAACTACAGTTATTTACACACAAGAAAAATGGCTAGCTATTTTTTATGAATTGTACTGAATCAAACAGAGTAGCAATAAAGTTATTCCTTACGGAGAACAAGAAATCTCAAAAAAGAGAGTTCCCGAAAAAAAGAAATTCTTGATATGATATCGCCTAACATTTGTGCAGTATGCTGTGGTGTGGTGTGGAAGGAGCAAAAATGCTACTGAATTCTGTTGATTTTAGCGGTAAGCCTTTTCATTTTATTGGTATTGGTGGTATTGGAATGTCTGCCCTTGCCTACATTCTTGCCAAACGTAAACTCCCTGTGTCAGGTTCAGATATTCGTTCTAGTCATATTACGCAACGCTTGCAGGCATTAGGAGTTAATATATTTGACAAGCAAGAAGCAACAAACTTGACATTTTTTCAGCCACAAAGTACATCTGATTGTCAAGAACTGCTAACTCCCAAAAAACGGCTTAATAGTACCTCTGTACTATTAACTGAACCTTATAACTCTGTAGAAAGTTTAATTACGAATACACCAGTTTTACCTCAAGTTATTTGTTCAACTGCCATCAATACAGGCAACTTAGAGTATCGTGCTGCCCTAGATTTAGGCTGTCCAATTTTTCATCGTTCGGATCTGTTAGCAGCATTAATTCAAGATTATCAAAGTATTGCTGTTGCAGGAACTCACGGCAAAACAACGACAAGTAGCATGATTGGGTATATGCTACTGCAAGCAAAGCTCGATCCCACAATTGTTGTTGGTGGTGAAGTCAACGCTTGGGAGGGTAATGCCAGGTTAGGACAAAGCCCGTATCTTGTTGCTGAAGCAGATGAATCTGATGGATCGCTCGTCAAACTATCTGCCGCAATTGGTGTAGTTACTAACATTGAACTGGATCATCCCGATCATTACGGAACGTTAGAAGAAGTCGTGCAAACGTTCCAAATTTTTGCCGATCGCTGTCAAACTCTAGTCGGGTGTATTGATTGTGAGACAGTTCGCGATCGCCTCCAACCCTCGATCAGCTACAGCCTTCGTCCCGATGCTAATGCAGATTACACAGTGACTGATGTCGAGTACAGTGCAGATGGTACAATTGCCCGTGTTTGGGAAAAAGGCGAAGTGCTTGGTGTCCTCAACTTACGTCTTTTAGGTCAACATAACCTAAGCAATGGTCTTGCTGCTGTCGCTGTAGGTAGATTACTGGGTTTAGACTTTACAACAATTGCTGAAGCCATTGCATCCTTTACGGGTGCCCGCCGCCGATTTGAACTGCGCGGAGAAACAAACGGTATCTTGTTTATTGATGATTACGCACATCACCCAAGTGAAATTCGTGCTACTCTTGCTGCTGCTCGTCTACAAGCAAAAGACCTGAGAATTGTTGCGGTGTTTCAACCACATCGTTACAGTCGTACCCTAGCCTTTCTACCAGAGTTTGCGCAATCTTTCACTCATGCTGATATCGCCGTTATTAGTGAGATATACAGTGCTGGTGAACCTAACTTAGGACAAATTAGTGGCGAAAAACTTGCCGAGATGATTGGCGAACATCACCCACAAGTCACTTTTCAGCCTACCTTAACTGCCATATGTGAATATCTAACCCAAACGTTACGCCCAGGGGATCTTGCTTTATTTCTTGGCGCTGGAAACTTAAATCAAGTGATTCCAGAAGTGATGAACTCGATTCGCCAATCTAGGGGAGCCGAGGAGAAGTAATGAGCAGGGAACCTTAACTTGTGTATTGTCTGCTGTTCGCAGTTTGAATTTATTCTCCTCATACCTCCACCTTTATTTATTGTGCTGTTATGAATATTTCGCAAGCAAATCTGAGTATTGATAGTCAGGCTTCTCCCTTACTGGTGACTAAAGCGCTGAACAATAGCGTTAGTGGAGCTAAAACAATATTACCTAATACTAATTGTGTCATTAAGTCTCAAATTCCCTTAGCAACGCTTACTTCATTTCGGGTAGGTGGTCCAGCAGAATGGTATGTAGCACCACGCAATTTAGCAGAACTACAAGCAAGTTTATTATGGGCAAAGACTGAAGGTTTAGCAGTAACGCTGTTGGGGGCGGGTTCCAATTTACTCGTGAGCGATCGCGGCATTCCAGGGTTAGTAATTAGCACGCGTCACTTGCGTCATACTGAATTCAACTTTATAACAGGGGAAGTGACAGTTGCCGCTGGAGAGCCTTTGCCGCGTTTGGCATGGCAAGCAGCTGAGCGTGGCTGGCAAGGTTTAGAATGGGCTGTGGGCATTCCTGGTAGCGTTGGTGGTGCTGTCGTGATGAATGCTGGCGCGCATAGAAGCTGTATAGCTGATACTTTGGTGAGTGCGCAAGTTTTGTCTGTTGACGGTGAAGTAGAAACTCTCACACCTGAACAATTAGAATATCGCTATCGCACATCTATACTGCAAGGACATATTGCTGCTAGCTTGGGTAAACCACTGCGCTTTGTGACTCAAGCAACCTTTCAACTGCAACCTGGTGCTGATCCTGAACAAGTACTAGCAACAACTAGCCAACACTTAGAACAACGTCGTGCTACTCAGCCATACCATCTACCAAGTTGCGGTAGTGTATTTCGCAATCCTAGACCGTACACTGCCGGATGGCTAATTGAGCAAACAGGTCTCAAGGGCTACAAAGTTGGCGGCGCACAAATTGCTGAACGGCACGCAAATTTTATCCTTAACTGTGGTGGTGCTAAAGCTAGTGATATCCTGCAAATCATTAATTATGTGCAAGACCAAGTACAGCAGCACTGGTCAATTCTATTAGAGCCAGAAGTCAAAATTTTGGGTGAATTTGAATAAAAAACAAGAATCAGAGTTATTTTCTGACTTTGCTATCACCCTGACCTCAGACCTCTAACCTCTGACCTCTTCATAAATCATCTCAACTCGATGCAGGGCATCTATAATTTAATGGAACTTTGTATCCAATTTGCAACGCGATCAATCTTTATATGACACAAGGACAAGGAAAAGGTTTTGGCTTCGGTATAGGCAAAATGAAAGAACTAGCCGATGCTTTCAAAAAGGCACAGCAAGTCCAAGAAGGTGCCAAAAGGCTCCAAGAAGAACTAGAGCAAATGCAGATTGCTGGAGAAGCAGGTGGTGGTCTAGTGAAAGTTGTTTTAAGTGGCAACCAGGAGCCTCAAAGTGTTGAAATTGCGCCAGAAGCTCTAAGTGAAGGGGCAGAAGTCCTTTCCGATCTAGTCACAATAGCAATGAAGGACGCATATAACAAATCTACAGCAACGATGCGCGATCGCATGGAAGAACTCACAAGTGGTCTAGAGCTACCAGGAATGGGAATGTAAACCACGGGCTAGGGGCGATTCAGGAGTTTTGAGTTTTGAGTTTTGAATTTTGAATTAAAAGAATTTTCTTAACTCATAACTCAACCCTCAACATTCATAACTTTCTTAAACTTATAACTTTTAGTCCTTCCCTAACCTCTGACCTCTCAAAATGCCTTACAAATTGCTATTTGTTTGTCTTGGAAACATCTGTCGTTCCCCAGCGGCAGAGAATATCATGAATTATCTACTTGATAAAGAGAACCTAAAAGGAAAAATCGTTTGTGACTCAGCAGGTACAGGAGGTTATCACGTTGGTAGTCCACCAGATCAACGTATGGCGATCGCTGCAGCCAGTAAATTAGGCATCAAATTGCGTGGTAGTGCGCGTCAATTACAAAAAACTGATTTAGCAGAATTTGATCTGATTCTGGCAATGGATCGCGAAAATTATCAAGATATTTTAGCGCTCGATGCTCATGGTAAGTATCACGAGAAAGTACAACTGATGTGTAACTATTGCTCGCAGCATACTGTGGAAGAAGTTCCAGACCCCTACTACGGAGGAACACAAGGTTTTAATCATGTCATTGATATTCTCCTTGATGCTTGCACTGGCTTACTACAAGAAGTCAAAAACTAAAGATTCCCTGGGCAACTTTCTTACTGCAACAGTCGATATTTCATCACAAAACCAACTAATTCTGCACGATTACTGGTTGAAGTTTTCCGAAACAAGCTGCTAACATACTTCTCGACTGTCCGAGGACTCAGATGTAACCGGCTTCCTATTTCTGCATTGGATAAGCCGTGAGTTAATAAAACTGCAACTTGTTGCTCTCTTTGAGTTAGCTTAATGTGGATCTCTGTGTCTCCTTCATACCCAAGCGTGTGAGAATTAGCCCGCAAACCTTCTTCGTAAGATAAACGAGTTTCTGATTGAATAATTTGCGATCGCTCTAGTAAATTGCGAATAGCAGCTCCCAGTTCATTCAACTCAAATGGCTTAGGTAAATATAAGTCAGCGCCTGATTGATATCCAGCAATTCTTTCCTCTGTTTTATTTCTTGCCGTCAAAAATATCACTGGCAATAAGCGAAACTTAGGATGTTGACGAACATGACGCACTAATTCATAACCATTCATTCGTGGCATGACAATATCTGTCACCATCAAATGAGGATGATATGTTTGTACCATAGCCAATGCTTCTTGACCATCAGCTGCTGTGAGCACTGAATAGCCAGACATTTCCAAATAATCGCTGATTGACAAACGAGTTCCGAGATCGTCATCAACGATGAGAAGTGTCAAAGGCATGGATAATAAGTAGTTAACATCTCTAACCAAGGAATATACAGTCGCTGCATTCTACTACCGTAAGTAGATATAAAGTGTGTTCATACATTGTATTAACAATCCTAAACTAAAGCTAATGATTTATCTTCTAGCAAAAGTTAGGTGTAACAACTACATAAAAACCATTCCTGACACGAATTGTCTCCACTCATGGTAATGAGGGATACTCTAATAAAAAACTACCACTCGATAAAAATCAATAGAAAAATCAAATGGAAAGTTGATTCATGTTATTGTGCCAAATTATAGAATAGGTAGCCTAGCTATCCAAGCGCCCGTTAACTCTACCATTGAAACCGTAAATTTGACGACTGCCAACAACTGGTACTAAAACAACTTCTTTTTCATCTCCAGGCTCAAAACGTACTGCTGTACCAGCAGGAATATCGAGACGCATTCCGCGTGATCGCTCGCGCTCAAAGTCCAATGCTGAATTGACTTCATAAAAATGAAAGTGCGAACCTACTTGAATAGGGCGATCGCCACGATTAGCAACCTTGATGCGTACAGTTGGACGCCCTGTATTGAGTTCTATATCACCTTGTTGTACTAATAACTCTCCTGGAATCATTTTTTTTGAATTGATAGTTAATTCTTTGGATTCTACTATTGTGTCAATGTGGGCGCAAATCTCTATATGTCAATAAACTCATAGTATTTTTATTATCATAAGTGATTCAAAACACACACTATATCAGTTTAATATTGTGCATTGCTATAATGATTTTGACATTGATAATCACTGGTTTACTTTGTCGCTTTAATGAGTAAAACGAATATCATGAAATACAAAAAACTCTCTATTTTCTCATCAATGAGAAGATGTTAAATCTTTACTATCTGACAAAATCTCAATTAGTGAATCGGATTATGAACCGTGACTAGTTTTGTTCCATCAGGAAAAGTTGCTTCAACTTGAACTTCAGGTATCATCTCAGCTACGCCATCCATTACATCTGCGCGTGTCAATAAATTTGTGCCATAACTCATTAATTCTGCAACTGTACGCCCGTCTCGTGCGCCTTCTAAAATTGCCGCAGAAATATAAGCAATAGCTTCAGGATAGTTTAATTTCAATCCTCTTTGTTTGCGTCGTTCGGCAAGTAAAGCAGCAGTAAAAATAAGCAATTTATCTTTTTCCTGTGGTGTCAGTTGCATAGCAGTTCAGTCCTTTAGATTTGCCAAACACGCGATCGATAGGCTGGTTTTCCTAGAGAGGAAGATCGTAGCAGATGCCAGACCTCAGTGAACCAGTTTCGCACCTCAGTTGTAGAATTACCACGATAGCGGCATAATAAGCCTGCATTTAAGCGCGTAACGCCGATTTCGCCTTGTTCTACAGTAGAATTGAGGGTTCTTATTTTTTCTACCACGTCGGCTGATAGAGATTGTCCAATCCAGACAAAACTACCCACAATAGAGTTTCCCGCTAAACCGTGGGGGCTATTAATGATTTGCTCGTCTCCATGTAACCATTGGCGATCTATCCATAAAGGGTGTTGTTGTTGCCAAACTTCAGTATGCGATCGCCAGTTACCTTGTAAAAATTTTTCTCCTCTAGCACTGCGACCAAAGCGAGTAATCTCCCAACTTGTCCAAGTAGCCCCAGGTGCCAATTCTACCTGTAAATCCTGTCGATAAATTGCCCCATTAAACACAATTGTTTCTTGAGGAAACCATTCTAAACAAGCATCAGTATCGACTTGTAGCAAAATATTTTGCCTAGCTTCCAAACCATTACTACGATAAATCTTACTAGCAGCAGCAGTTGTAATGAGTGTATGAGCTTGCGGTTGCAGATGAAAATTGAGTGATAGTTTGTCACCGCCAACAATACCTCCAGCAGTGTGTAAAATCACACTATGACAAACTGCTCCTTCTGGATAAAAAGGTCTTTGAACTTTTAGCGGTGCTTGCATTTGCTGGTGTGTCACCGCAGTTACACCATCTACTAACGCATAGACAATATTTAAACTACCGTGCCAAGAATTAAGCTTTTGAGACTTGTTGAGTTCTAGCAAGCGCAATATTTTGGATGAGATTAATTTTGTTATTGTGACACGTTATGCATAAATGATTTGAATTTTATAGGGTAAATTTGCTTAATTATAATCATTAACATAGTAGGCTTTCTCAGTAATATTGCGGTTGGACGCCTTGTCAAATTAGCGTTAATTTGCTTGTTATAACGAATGATCTATAAATTTACACTCGTGCGATCAGTCAATATGAAACATACTAATCCATTAACAGACTATGTGTGTTAGTCTGCAACAATGGAGCATAATTGGCAGCTTGAGTATATGGGTATTAACGACAACCCCAGCAAATGCTGTAATAGGGAAGTTTGCACAACAAAATGAATCGAATTTCCAATCAACGTTAATTGACCAAAATCCAATATTAATTGCTGCACCTGAAAACTTCAATCCTAGTTTGCGATCGCTACCACCGCCACCACCAAAACCTCCACAAGATTTAATACCACCTGCAACGACAGAATCAACTGGATCACCTGTATTAGAGAGTATTCAACTTGACTTTCGCGATCGCACAGATAATTTTGGCGGACGTAATTTATTTATTGAGCCAACAATTCAGTTTCGTTTATCTGATGATGAAATACTGACATTCAAGACAGGTTTTAATTATTTCGATGAGCCGGATATTGAAGCAATTACAACTATTCCGATTCAAGTAGGATGGACAGGAAAAATTGGTGAAGCAACACTACAAAGCACAGTAGGAGTTGATGTGTTTGATCGTCTAATTCCTGCCCTTAATTTTGGGGCAAAAATTGATGCTCCACTTGCCGTAAATGTTTCGTCTTCAGGACAATTCCGCTCGGGCTTAGTTCTTTCAAGTGCTTTAGAATATGGAGTTTATAAATTTAATGCGCAAACAATAGAAAATCAAATCACAACTTGGCGACTAGGACCAAGTATATATTGGCAAATTGAGCCTAACACTAGTTTTTTCTCAACATTACGTTGGGGTAGTTATAACGATGGTAATTCTGAGTGGCAGTCTTTTAGTAGGTTAGAACGCAAACTCGGTCAATTTAGCGTTGCAGCTAATTTATTTACTTGGAATTATGCCAGTGACTTTGAGCGCACTAGTGGCTATTTTTCACCACAAGATTTTTTAGTTTATAACGCTGAGGTAGCTTGGGAAGGAGATATTTTTGATTTTTTGCGTTGTCGATTCGCAGCGACTTTAGGACAACAACGCCTGCAAGGAGAAATAGATAACGCAAACGTTTATCAAGCGCAATGCACAGCAAAGATTTTTAGTAATGTTGAAGCAGATCTTGGCTATAGCTTTAGTAATGTCCGCAATCAAGATACTGGGGGAAGTGCTTATGGTGGTAGTTCACTAACAGGTCAAGTACAGGTGAGCTTTTAGTAAGTAGGTGGACATAATTAAATATCACACATAACATTTGATGGGTAATGGGTAATAGGAAAGCAATTAGCACTTAGCAATTCCCCTACAAGCTAATAGCCAATCGCCAAAAGCTAATCGCTAATAGTTACGAGCCTTTAAGTTATGTTTATTTTTACCTACTTACTTATTAGTGTTAATTCTATTTAATAACTGGGAAAAATGAAGTCGTAAGGCGGTCAAGGTGTTCAAAACTTGACAAAATTAACGAGGTTTCACTTTCATGAATTCTGATTTTGAACCACCACCTAAAATGCTGTCAATCCTTGCTTGCGTGGGAGGAGTCGTTACAGCTATTGTTGCGATCGCAGGACTAAATTCTTGGTCGAGACATCTTTATCAAACTGCTAAACTACCACAATCCGATCGAGCAGCTACAGCAAGTGTCCATACGATTGATATTGCAGCATTGGATGCCAAATCAGTTGTTTTACCAGGAACACCAGTTGATCTAAGTCAGCTAAAAGAAGCATCACCATACGCTGCACCGCACCTAGGTAGATTAACTGCTAATGAAATCGTAACCGCACATCACGCTTGGTCGTATTTTCAGCGTAACTGGAATCCAAAAACAGGTTTAGTTAATTCTGTCGATGGCTTTACCTCAGTGACAATGTGGGATCAAGCCGCAGCGATCGCTGCTTTGGTGAGTGCAAGAGAGTTAAATATCGTCTCTGCAACAGAATTTGATACTAAGATGCGCCAGATGTTAACAACACTCGCATCAATGCCGTTGTATCAAAAAGAATTGCCCAATAAAGTTTATAATGCAACAACGTTACTTCCGGTTAACTACGGTCAATTAGACAAACGCGAAGAAATTGGCTGGTCAGCAATTGATCTTGGGCGCATGGCAATATGGCTCAAAATTGTCGGTTCAAAGTATCCTGCATTGCGATCGCACACTGAAAAAGTTTGGCAACATTGGCAAGTGGATCGCTTAACTAAAAACGGGCAGATGTACGGTACTGCGGTAGTCAATGGTAAAGAACAGTACAACCAAGAAGGACGCTTGGGTTACGAAAATTATGCAGCTTTTGGTTTAAAACTGTGGGGCTTAGATGTTGAACGTGCTTTAGATCATCAATCGCAAACTGCGTTTGTGAATCTTTACGGACAAGGAGTTCCCTACGATCGCCGCGATTATGCATCTTCAGGGGCAAATAACTATGTCCTCAGCGAGCCTTTCATTTTAGATGGCATTGAGACAGGATTTCAAGCGCTACCCAAAGCTTATGCAGATCGCATCTTAGCCGCACAAGAAGCCCGCTACCGCGCGACAAAACAGTTCACTGCTGTAACTGAAGATAATCTCGATCGCCCGCCATACTTTGTTTACAGTGGCTTATTTGTCAACGGACAACCCTGGGCAACAATTACTGATACAAGACAACAGCATAACAATCTGCGGTTTTTGAGTACGAAAGCGGCGATTGGTTGGCATATGTTGTATAACACTTCATACACGCGCCAATTATACGATTTTGTCCAAGCAAATCTGAAATCTGAGCATGGCTGGTATAACGGCTTTTATGAATCGCTGCGTCAGCCAAATCGCGCC
Organism: Gloeocapsopsis sp. IPPAS B-1203; assembly: GCF_002749975.1. NCBI lineage: Bacteria > Bacillati > Cyanobacteriota > Cyanophyceae > Chroococcidiopsidales > Chroococcidiopsidaceae > Gloeocapsopsis > Gloeocapsopsis sp. IPPAS B-1203. The sequence continues at coordinate 284,894 of NZ_PEIG01000004.1, forward strand.
CTCACAGCAAATAATAACGGCGTAATTTTGGAAAGTTTACTCTACAAGCAAGTTGGCAAGCCATTAGTAGTATGGGCAGGCGTAGAAGAAGCAGAAGAGTAGAGAAGCAGAATATTTACTACCCATTACCCATTACCAATTACCAATTACCCATTACCTATTACCTACTAATTACAAGTTTTTAACTACTAACTATTTTTTTAAAGGTATAAATTTTTAATTATGTTTGGGAAACGCCATCAACACAAGTGGTTGCGATTAACCGCATTTTTTCTGATTGGAATTATTACACATTTTTCATTTTATATTCCAACACCATCCTTAGCACAAGCTCCAAATAATGCTGAAAGTTGTAGCAGTATTACAGCACCTTTAACAGAAGAAGAACAAACTTATGCGCGTAGTGCTTGGCAGTATTTTGTCAAAAACTATCAACCCGCAACCGGATTTACAAATTCAACTGGTGGTTATCCCTCTGGTACGCTTTGGGATATGGGTAATTATCTCACAGCATTGAATACAGCGCGATCGCTTAATTTAGTTGATCAAGCTGATTTCGATTCTCGTCTCAATAAGTTTTTAACAACACTCAGTGAATTAAAACTGTTTGAAGATAGCTTACCAAGTAAAGTTTACAATACATCCAACGGACAAATGGTGGATTATGGTAATAATCCGGTGGAGCGAGGTATTGGCTGGTCAGCGTTAGATATTGGGCGGATACTTGCAGCTTTTCATATCATCCGCACCTGTCATCCGCAATACAATGATTGGTTAACAGGAATTGTCTCAAAGTGGCAATTAGGGCGATCAATTCAAGATGGACAGATGTTTGGTGCTACTGTGCTTCCTGATGGTGAAACATTGTTAGTTCAAGAAGGACGCTTGGGTTATGAAGAATATGCTGCTAGAGGTTATGAACTCTGGGGTTTTTCTGTACCTAAAGCCGTTTCATTTGAACCATTTAAGTTTGTCGAAATCAACGGCGTACAAATTCCTGTTGATACTCGCGATTATCAGACAACGAACGCAAATAACTACGTCGTCAGTGAATCTTATATTTTAGATGGTATTGAATTTGGTTTACAAGGCGACTTAGCAGATTATGCAGCGCGAGTTTTAGAAGTGCAAAAACGACGCTACGAAGCTACTGGACAACTCACCGCAGTTACTGAAGACAATATCGATCGCGAACCTTATTTTCTTTACAATACGGTTTATGCCAATGGCAACGCTTGGGCAACGATTACAGACACCAATCAGCCTTATCCACAGTTACGCAGCTTGAGTACAAAAGCAGCTTTTGGCTGGCGCTATCTTTATCCACAAAATGACTATACACAAAAACTGTTTGAGACAGTCAAAGATCTCCGCAGTCCTGATGAAGGTTTCTATGCTGGAATTTATGAAGAAACCAAGCAAACAAATAATGCTTTAACAGGAAATACAAATGGCTTAATTTTAGAGATTCTCTATTACAAAGCCAGAGGAAATCGCCCTATAATTACAACACCGGTCAGTGTTTCGACCGGAAAACCAGGCAATAATCTAGAAACTGCTGCTAATTCTACTCCCCCACCCGCGCCGACAACACCAACCCCTAGCATCGAATCAACAGCACCTGTACAAACACCTCCTGTTGAACCGCCAACACCTGAAGTTACAGAAATTGTGGTTGAACCAATTCCACCAGTAAGTCAACCATTTTCTGCTAATCCGAATAAGCTAAATCGACCTCTGACAGTAAGCGAACGTCGTTATGCACAAGCCGCATGGCGGTACTTTCAAGCAAATTATCATCGCAGTGGGTTAGTTGACGATCGCAGTGACTTTAAAGGCGCAACATTGTGGGGCTTAGGTGATTATATCGCTGCACTTCAAGCGGCGCGATCGCTTGATATTATTTCAGCAAAAGAGTTTGACTACCGTACACGACATCTTTTAGGAGCCTTGACAAAATTACCATTATTTGCTGGGGAGTTACCCAATCGTGGTTATGATACGCGATCGCTGCAATCGGTTGATTATGGTGGCAATTCAGTTCCCGAAGGTACAGGTTGGTCAGCGTTAGATATTGGTAGAATCTTAGCCTCACTTTACAATTTAAAAACTGCTTATCCGCAATATACTCAAGCCATCGAGCAAATCGTACTTGATTGGTCGTATTTACGTGTCGTGCGGGATGGAATGCTCTCTAGTGCTACAGTGACAAAACAGGAAGAGCGATCGCTCACAAGAGTGAATCCTGAAACTCGCCTTGGTTATGAAGAATATGCCGCCCGTGCTTTTCAGTTGTGGGGATTTGATGTAGCAAATTCAGCAGTTGGTGGTAAGTATCAAACTGCTAAGGTTGAAGGAGTTGCAGTGCCGATTCAGCGCCTTCGTCGCGAGACAAACACCAAGGTGAATCAATATACAGTCAGCAATCCGTTTTTACTGTACGGACTCGAATTTGGTTTTGATCCGCAAATGCGATCGCTAGTACAACCTATATTAACCGCGCAAGCACAACGCTACCGTCGTACAGGCAAGCACACCGCCTCAGCCACAACTTTAATTGATCGCAAACCTTACACTGTCCACAGTTCTATTGTCGGTCAAGGAGAGCCTTGGGCAGCTTTAGCTGATGATGGTCAAGCTGTAGTAGATGGACGTTTGGTAAGTACAGCAGTAGCCTTTGCTTATCACGCCTTGCTACCAGAAGATCGCTACGCGCAAGAGTTAGTGAATGCAACGACTGACTTATACAATCCTTTACTCGGCTTTTACGAGGGCTTTTACGAAAACACTGGTAAAACTGCGATTGGCTTTACCAGCAGTACCAACAGTATGATTCTCCAATCTTTGCTGTACATGGCAACAAAGCAACCATTAATTCAACCAAACAACACGACAAATTCAAGATGGTGGGAGGAGATTAAAGCGGGTAATTCTGGTCGCGGTTTACCAACAACGGCAACACAAAAAGCCCAGATAGTTACCGATTCTTCTGGAACTTACTGGATGTCTGCGAAGTAAAGAGGTCAGAGTTAAACATCCCAGATGCCCTGCGACTTTCTTCGGGGCGCTACACAAACGAAGTGCCCCTGCGCACACTCTTAAATTCAAGTCGTATGAGTAAGTCCACGCACCATCTGGACTTTGTTTGTTTAGTTGCGAATTAATTTGCGATCGTATTTTTCCTAACCCAAGTAAGCAAGATCATTTTTCATTTTCTTCCGCCTAGGTGGTGGAACGCTATATTTCAGTCAGTTAAATGCGCTTCTTCTAACATCCTTATTGCTACTTCTGTGCCAAACATATGTTCTAAAAAGGAAGGTAGCCAAGTAATATTTATATTTTCAATTCCCCAAGTGTCTTTGCCTTCTTTAATAGAGTTTAAATAATTCTTTAACTGTTCCTCAATTGAAGGAATAATTTGGCAAACTCTATCAATATAACTGCCAGTACCTGCTAAAACTCCAAGATTTTCAAAAGTCCACATCAATCCCCACTGACCACTAGGAGAGTAAACTACATTTTCAAGCTGGTAGGCAAAATTAAAAACATCAGTATTGCAAGATAGAAAAATCGAAACCTCATCAAAAGGTATCCACCAATGGTTTGCATTTACTGGGTCACTAGTTCGCATTAAATTAGAGAAGAAAAACCCATCATCTCCTAGTTCTGAGGCAACCTGAACAACAACAGGAGTGATTTGAGCATCAGGGACTCGGTATTCGTATAAAACTTTTCTTCTTTCTACAGCTTCCCCAAAAACTGGAAGTAGTGGATTGTCGTTCAAAAAAACTCTTCTTAATGCAGGTTCTGCATCAATAAGATATTCAGACTCAGTTAAAGCTTTCATTTGAAGCTACAGATTTGAGATTTTGGTTATGCTAATAAATCTAATGAAAAATTAGCAAGATGTAGTAGAAACAGGACAAGCACGAGGAGCGCGATATGGAAACTTGACCTCGTTAACTTGAGAAAAAGATTGACCATTCGAGGCAGGTGTATTGTGATTAAAAAGATCTATTGTCGGCATAATTGGTGTTGATCTGCCATACTCTCTAACATTGGATGTTCCACCACCAATCAGGTTTGCAGTGTAAATCCAACCGGCTGTAGTACTCCAGCGAGGTGCTGGCAACGAATTAGGAGGATAATATAGTTGAACTCCTGCCATGCAACATAGTACGCCGCATCGTAGCTTGGTGACTCAACAGTAAGTAACGCTCAATGCTGGTCACTCTATATGTCTTGTTGTACAGCAATTTATTAAGCTGAGTGCTTGCTGCCATTGCAGTATTTATAAACTCAGCTCCACTAAACAGCCCTACGGTTAGAGCAGTACCAAAAGGGAATGCAGCGCGAACAAAGAACTTAATATCCATCGTGTAAGGAAGATAGCGAGTTTTATGTAAAGAGGAAATTACTGAACAACAAATTCAATTTGATTAACCTTTTCATATCCAGGAATATTGTGATCGCGAATACGCAGCTCTCCAACAGATTTCGTGCTGTTATTTTCATTGACTCGCCTGATCTTCAACCTTATTGTTCCTCCGTTAGGTAGCGACGCTCTTACTCCTTGTTCACTCTCCAAGTCTGGTATCACGCCCATCGTGCTATCGGGAGCAACTGAGTTTCTGTCAGCTATCAAAAAGAATTCTCGAATTGCTGTTGTACCTGCTTGTCTAAGACGAATGGAGGCTGGCAAATTCTGAGGAACAGAAATAGCTACTCTTCTAATAGGAGGAGGAGGAGCGTTAGTAGGCTCAGAAGCTTCTAATACTGCTTTAAGTTCCTCTAATCCTCTTTTAGTTCCAATAGGAACTCTGGTAGTCGGTGCTCCTTGGGCATCTGTAATTTCTTCTGAGTTTTGCATTTGTGCTTGCGCTGCTTGATGAGAAATCCTTGGCAGTCATATGCCAATTAAAAAGCCTGAAATTCATACTGAACTTGACGATCGCAAACGCTTTCCGAATGAATCGCCTAGAGAAGCGCTAAAAGTTGCCTCTAGAGTACGCTTATTTTTGGCTAACCAAGCCTTGCAAGCAAGTCCAGAGTTAAATGCTGAATTAATGCTTAATGCAGATATTTCTATCCAAGGATGGGCTGTTGCTACAGCAACCGAAGCAAATCTGCTTTTAGAAATAGGTCAAAATCAAGCAGCTAAAGAATTACTTACCGAAGAAGTTCCTAAATTTAAACAAGTAGCAGAAAAATGGAGCGCTGAATTAATTAGCGATCGCAATCCTTACTTATCTACAGTTTATCGCTTGACTAGTTCTCGGTTTGATAACTATATCACTTCAGAACGCATAGAACGTATTGCTCAAATTTCTCCAAGCGATCGCACGTTATCTCCTGAGCAAATTCGGCGTCAGAAGACTAATATTGACGTAGAGTTTTCCATGTCTCATAGCGCACAACTCGATCAATCATGGACGCATCGTCAGATTGTTGTTGCTGAATACCTAGATACTTTGAGCGAACTTTCAGCAAGATTAGATAGTTTACAATCTTTTGCAACATTATGCGATCAAAATGCAAAGAGTAGTAGAGATCTGCTACCCGATGCTGAGGCTGAACCTGGTTTGTATCTTTTATCACCAGTTGAGTAGAAATATTCTCTTGTGGTTGCTATAAAAATCTAAAACGTCATTGAATTACACAGTAAAGTTGATCCCATTTTATGGTTGTCCACCAAGTGAAGCAATTGCATCCTTAACTTTGATCATGAGTGTCATTGAATCAAATGGAGAAGCAGTGAAACCACACTTTTCATAGAACTGCTTCGCATCCTGAGAGAGAGCGTGGACAAGAATTGCTCGTATTCCTGCAATTTCCGCAGCTTGTAGAGTACGAATAATTGCATCTCTCAACAGCGATCGCCCAATACCTTTACCTTGCCAGTGACAGTCAACAGCAAGTCGCCCAATTATCATAACTGGAATCGGATCAGGCATATTACGCCGAACTCGACCTGTCGCGCTAGTTTGTGCTACTGCTCCATTAGCAAGACAGTAATATCCAACGACAACTTCACCAGCGCACAAAACATAAGTACGTGAAGCCCCTTCTAACTCGTTTTTCAGTGCGCGGCGCTTGAACCACTCATCTAACTGAGTGTTACCCGAATCAAAATTTTCAATTTGATGTGACGAATTTAGCTTCTCAGGCGGGCGGAGCCTATCTTGATTTAATCCCACGGAGCTTTGGTTGTTAGCAGCTTATATAGCTTTTCATTTGACGTAGGTGGTGCATCTACAATTCTACAAATTGCTTGTACTTAAGTTCGTCTAAACCAAAAAAGCTCTGGTTAAGAAGAACATCTTGGGCTTGCTGATAAGCTGACTCCAACATAAACTCTGAGCGGCTCTTACCCTGCACTTCAGCTGCACGATCAATGAGATCGCGTTGATTCTGTTTAGCCCGAATATTTATTGTGACATCGCGGGTTTGGTTCACAGAACCCTCGGATGCTGCAGGGTACATAACAATTATTTTTACTAATTAAGAGACTCTTCTATTTTAAGAAATGTGTGTACACAATGTCAATACATTTTGTTAAACTTTGAATATTAGAAAATTTACAGGATATATGTTTTGCAGCACAATTTTACTAGAATTGGTTAAGTCCATGGAGGTGGACTTTATTTACGTAGCTGCAAATTCATTCGCTAAAATTTCTATTGACCAGTGAATTGGGCATCTGTTAGCAAACGGGGATTGTTGTGATTCGATGGCATAAATTGACTATCTGCAACTGATGAACTGTAGGCGGAGTTGGTGATATAAGTTTGAGAACCATACATAAATGTGCCATCACCTCGACTTCCACCAAATACTGCCCAGTCAGTTTCTTTGTCTTCATTAAACCAAAGCAACATCTTGATGTTTTGTGCAGTGGCATAGTTGAACACATCAGTAATCCACTGTTCTTTTGCTGTGACGCTGTTACCGGAACTTGTTGATGTAGTAGTAGCAAACTCGGTAATTGTCAGCGGTCGATTTGAAATAGCGCGTAAACGATTAATCATCGGTCCGAAAACTTGCTGTGGTGTTTGCCAATTTGACCATGATTGACTTGTACCCCAGTTGTAGCCATCGATCGCTATCCAATCAACATAAGCATCACCAGGGTAATATGACTCGGCACTATAACCACCAACATCATCGTTGTTGACTGTCCAAACCCACTGTACATGGTTCGCACCCAGTCCTTTGCTATCCAAAATTCCCTTAACGCGCTTCCACATATTCACGTAGTCACTGGGTGAATTATTGCCCATTGCTGCACCCCAAGGATACCAAGAACCATTCATCTCATGACCTAAGCGGATATAGACGCGGCGATCGTCACTGGTATTGTAAACGCCATCAGGACCACTGAGAAAGGTTTTCAATCTGTTGGTCCAGTTGTTGATGTACTTGTCGTATTTACCTTGTGCTATTTGGACTTCAATATTGTTGGGAGTTGATGAAGCTGAACACAAATAAGGTTCCCAAGTAATCATTGGTACATTTTGATTGTTCCAAATGTAGGGAAGTTGGTGGTTAAACAAGTTATCTTGGGTTGAGGTTTGGTTACACCAATTTGTGAAGAGGTTAGTTATCGCATTTTTCTTGACTTGCCAGGTTTCTAATGCCTGGACGTTACCCATTTCCCAACCTTGATTGCCGTAGTAAGCACCAAGCAATGTATCAGCAGATGCAGGTTGAGTAAAAGAGGTAAAAGGAAGTGTACAAGCAAACAAACTACTAATAATTTTGCACAAGCGTTTCATATTATTACTCCAAGGCAGTTGTCAATTTAAGGACGTGTAGTAGGATTCATTAAAAAGGCACGATTTTGACCGTTGATGATGCCAATACCTGTAATCTGCCCGCGATTATTGATGTCACGCGCCTCAGTCAGCAACCAGCCAGAGTTTTTTGGTAGCAAGCTATTTAAGTCGATCATTTTACCGTTGCTGTAGAGAAAGGCAACACTTGGTCCGCGACTATTTCCTGAACTACCAACAATTTGACCTGAATCATTAATTCCATAAGCAACACTATTGATGTTGTTATCAAGAGTGCCAAGATCGATCGTCCGACCTTCTTTATAAAGAAAGGCACGATTTCCCTCTGCTGTACTGGAATAACCGACAATGTAACCAGAGTTGTTGATGCCGTTTGCTTCGCTGCGATCGCCACCTGCAAGCGTCCCTATGTCAACCATTTGACCATCGCGATAAACAAAAGCATGATAGTTACCACTTGCTGTTTCGGCATAGCCTACAATGTCTCCAGAGTCATTAATTGCTTGTGCATAACTATCTGCACCACCTGGAAACGTACCTAAATTGCTCATCTGACCGTTACTGTAGACAAACGCACGATGACCATCAGTGGTTGTCATGTAGCCTGCGATCGCACCTAAGTTATTGATACTTTGAGCATAAGTGTCTTTACCTAAATTGGTAATTTTCTGATTGCTGTAAATGAAACCGCGCGAGTTTTCGCTAGGAGTCGTCCAATAACCGACAATGTCACCCGAATCGTTAATACTTTGCGCATAGCTATAGATACTTTTTCCAGGGATACCAAGAGCGGTAATTTGTCCGTCATTGTAAACAAAGGCACGGTTATTGTAATAACGTTGCGCAGAAGTTGCAGTACCTACGATTTGACCTGTGTTATTGATATCAGTGGCTCGACCATAGCCGCTTTGAGTTAAACTGCCAACATCAGCTATCGAGTAGCTTTGGCTATCAGCACGTGTAGACTGAGCAGCAACCAAGATGGCAAGGCTTGCTAAAGCAAGGCTAACCTTGAAAAGTTTCATAATAACTATTGAATAGAGAATTGTATTAAAAAGCAACTTAGCTAATATTTATGTTTTGCTTAATTGCTATTCATAAATAAATATTGGCACTATTAACTAATAATTGAGTAGGTATTTTTAGAGATTTTCTAAAAAAAAAAGAACCAGATCAATTATCCAAGAATCTACTGAAAATGAATTTATCTCAGTTATTATACGGAGTTTAATTGAGCATAATTTTAATAAAAAAGTTAAGCAAGTATGCAAGTAATTTTTGGAGTTTTACAAACAAAAGAACTAAGCTTATAAAACTTGATGATTTTTTTAGCTATAAATTTCTACAGACGCGCGTAGATTTGTCTGCCTCGAATACTTACTTTTATCACCAGATAAATAACAACGAAAGATACACAGATTGTTAGTTCTGCATTTGATGTGGGCATTCTTAAAGAATGACAAGGCTGATAACAATGCCAGATGATGTTGCGACTAATCAACTTAAGAGTAAGGAATATGAGTTACCCTACTACCGATCGCATTTGGCGCTGCGCTACGCGCAATCGCATCTTTAGTCAGTGGCAATGGCGACTGGTAATCCTACTGATCTTGCTAGGAATTTTTGGTATTAAACATTTACCATCTGTAGCCAAATCTTACCAAAGTCCAAGCTCTCCTCAAGCAACACAAAAGAATTCCCACCCAGTATTATTAGGGCTTTACACTCCAAACTATCTAGGTTCGCAGCGTACTATCGATCGAGAGTTGCGCCAGTTGGACGATTGGGCAGGTAAGCGTCATTCACTGGCTGGATTTTTTATGGATATCGAAGACTCGAATCCTGCATACAATATCACAAACCGCTTAGAACTCCTACGTAGTAATGGTTACACTGCTTTTATTAATCTAGATTCGACGCGCTCAGCAGCACAAATTGCTAGAGGAGATGTTGATAAATTATTACGAAAACTAGCCCAAGCCTACGCTGTCTGGACAAAGCAAGGATCGGGACGGATGGCATTTATTGCGCCATTCCAAGAAATGAACATTCCTGGAGAAACTTATAGTAAAGATCCTCAAAATTTTAAGCTGGCGTACCAACGTCTCCAAAAAATCTTTGCCGAAGCTGGTGTTGCTCCTCACACAGTGCGATGGGTGTTTGCACCGAATGGTTGGAGTGAAAATGCACAGCATCGATTTGAAAATTATTATCCAGGCTCAGAGCGAGTCGATATTGTGGCGTTTAGTGCCTACAACTGGGGACATTGCCACAATGCAAGTTGGAAAAAGTGGAGTGAACCACAGGAAGTTTTTGAATCTTATATTCAGCGAATGCGAGTGATGGCTCCTGGTAAGCCAATTTTTATTGCACAAACTGGTAGTACGAGTCATACACAAAGTGGTGCCAAAAGTAGTGCAAAAGATCAATGGTTGCGTAACTCATACACGCAGTTAGTTGCTATGGGAGTGCGAGGTATTATCTATTTCAATATTGATAAAGAATGTGATTGGGCATTCTACAACGATCGCAATCGTAATTCAGTTGGTTATCGCGATGCGATCGCAAACTCCGCATTTAGTTACGTAGCACCTGCGGATCTAGCACGAATGGAGTCGCGGTAATGGCTGGGATGTGGGTGGCAATAACTGGGGTAAGTATCATTGTGCCGTCGCTTGTCACAACACAGCATTTGGTTTGTTCTCGTACAGATGCAGAATGCTGGCGTAGTATTTCTCATTCTTGGCGATCGCCATCATTTTTGCTTGCTGCTCCTGATAATTTTAATCCTGATTTGCAACCGCAACCTTCCGCACCAGCACCAACAGAAACTCCTGTTGAAAAGCCACAAGTTCCTAGCGTTCCTTCACCAACACCTAGCTCTCAACCAACTATTTCAGTACCAAAACCAATTCCTGTTGAAAAGCCACAAGTTCCTAGCGTTCCTTCACCAACACCTAGCTCTCAACCAACTCCTATAACAAATGCTGCACCTCGATTAACACAGGAAGCAGATCAGATTGCTGCCAAACGTGCTTGGAAGTATTTTGAGCGCAACTGGAATCCAAAAACAGGTTTAGTGAATGCTGTCGATAATTTTCCGTGGACAACATTATGGGATCAAGGTAGTGCAATACTCGGAATTCATGCAGCACGACAGTTGGGGTTACTACCTGCAGGTGTCTTTCACAAGCGGATCGATACACTATTACAAACATTAGAAAGATTACCGCTACCAGCAACAGGCTTACCTAATAAAGCCTATAGTACGCACACTGCTCAGATGCGGCAACTTGATAATACTCCCGATCCTCAAGGTAAAAGTGGTTGGTCAGCATTAGATATGGCGCGTTTTTTGGTAGGGCTACACGTATTACGCGAACATTATCCCGAATATAGCGATCGCATTCATCGCATTACCAAACGTTGGGAGTTAGCGAATCTTGTCAAACATGGTTGGTTAAATGGTGGTATTTCAACTGCTAACGGAAAAATTCTGCAAGTCCAAGAAGGACGCTTAGGTTATGAGCAATACGCCGCACACAGCTTGAAACTTTGGAATCTTGAAGCAGATAAGGCTTTATCTCAACCACCTATTAAAACAGTCTCAGTCGATGGAATTATGTTGGAAGTCGATCAACGTAACTTCAAAAACTCTGGGGCTACTAACTATCTCACCAACGATCCTTATCTGCTGTGGGGCTTGGAATTGGGATGGTCAGATGCTGTTAAACCACAAGTTAACAAACTTTTGCAACTGCAAGCTCAACGTTTTCAACGTACTGGTATTTTAACTGCGGTGAATGAAGATTCACTTGATCGCCCGCCTTATTTTCTTTATTACAGTGTTTACGCGGACGATCAACCTTGGCACGTTACGGATACTAGAGGACGTGCTTATCCTCAATTACGGTTTCTCAGTACTAAAGCAGCTTTTGTTTGGTTTGCACTGATGCCGGACAATCCTTATACCAAGAAGTTACGTAACTTTGTCCAAAACCTTGCCGATCCTCATCGCGGTTATCTTTCGGGGCGGTATGAACAACGTCATCTTGGTGTCAATCGCTCGATTGATATTAATACTAATGCAATTGTTTTAGAAAGTCTGCTTTATCAAGCTAGAGGTCAACGTCCACTTGTTTTTTAATACTTGTTATCGGTATCTTTATGAACTCAGTTGCTCAAACAAAAAATTTATCAAGCCTTGTCGGTAGTCATACTCGTTCTCGGTTAAAAGAACGCACTTTACTGTTTCGCTACCTAGCAGAAATTAATCTCATTTTTGGTGCTTGGTACTTGTCTTGGCGTGTGACACATTCAATTAACTATGATGCGCTGTGGATTGCAATTCCTCTACTGCTAGCAGAGATTTATAGCTATTTTGGCGGCGTGATGTTTGTTGTGGGGTTATGGCGTCCAATAGTGCGACAAGTTAAGTCATTGGACAAATTGTCACCACCCATGTCGCGTGCTGATTTACCTACAGTTGATGTTTTTATTACATGTTACAACGAGCCACCGGAAATGGTCGAACAAACAGCCAAGGCTGCTTTGGCAATTGACTATCCACCAACAAAATTGCGGGTTTATGTGCTTGATGATGGTAACTCGCCAGCAATGCGCGCTATGGCGGAGAAATTAAGTATTGAAGATTTACAGAAACCTTTACTTCAACAGGAAGTTACGCAAATTGATGCTGAACGTTCTTTGTTGATAGAACGCCTTCAAGAACTCGAAGAATTAACACCGGATACACAAGCGGCTGAGAAATGGCTACAAACGATCGCTCCGACTCGCGATCAAATTGAAACTAAGTTTTTGCAGCGCTTACAGCAATTAATTTTATTGTTGCATCCAACACATCACAGTATCAGCGATCGCCTTTCAACTGAACGCCAATTTTTAGAAGATGCAATTTATCAAAAAGAAATTGAACTGATAGAACTCAACCGATTGCGTTATGTTGCGCGTCCTAAACCTCCTGGTGTTCCCCATCATGCCAAAGCTGGAAATATTAATTACGCACTGTTTTATGGAGATACTGCGGGCGATTTTATTTTGACGCTTGATGCAGATCATATTCCTAAACCACAATTTCTCAAGCGCGTTCTACCATATTTCTTTACATACAATGTTTTCATAGGAAAATACGAACGTAATCGAGTTGCGTTTGTGCAGACTCCTCAAGATTTCTATAACTTACCTGCTGACGATCCCTTTGGACATCAAGCCCATTTATTTTATGGACCACTCCAGCAAGGTAAAGATGGCATGAATGCTGCTTTTTATACTGGAACAAATGCAGTGATTCGACGCGATGCTTTAATTGGTGTTGGACTTCAATATTTTTCGGATGAGTTTGCCAAAAATGAAAAACGACTTGATGAGTTTGAGTTAGTTGGTGGTGTTTCGAGTAATAGCATTACTGAGGATATGAATACCGCAATGCGGTTGCACGCTGCAGGCTGGAAATCAGTTTATCACAACGAACTTTTGGCAGAAGGTTTAGCACCTGACGATCTCAGTTCTACACTTAAGCAACGACTGCGTTGGGCACAAGGTACTATTCAAGTTTTCCTGCGCGAAAATCCTTTAACAAAACCAGGGTTGACGTTTTGGCAACGGCTGCATTATTTCAAGACAATGTATAGCTATTTTTCGGGTTTTGCCACAGTTGTTTTTATTGCGTGTCCTATTATCTATTTCTTTACTGGGGTGATTCCTGTAAAAACTTATGGTTCTGATTTCGCTTTACACTTTTTTCCAGCATTTATCCTTAACCGTCTCACTCTCATGGCAGCAACGTGGGGTATTCCTGCAAGAGAAGTTTGGCGTTCTGAACAATATGCGATCGCGTTATTTCCTTTATTAATTCAAGCTGTATGGAGTGTATTTACAGGACAACCCATCAAATTTCAAGTGACACCCAAACAAAGACAATCAGGAATTTATCTACGTTTAATTATGCCACAACTAGTTGTTTTTACACTTACTGTTCTTGGTATTTTTTGGAGTCTTTATCGTTTTACTGTAGGGACTCTTGATTATCCTTTGGTTTACTTACTCAATGGTGCATGGGCAGTTTATAACTTATTACTACTCTGGGCAGTTATCCGTGCAGCTACCTGGCAACCAGGTTTAAATAAATAATCATACTCCTAATGGCTACCGCTGATAACTTGATTTTTACTCTCTTCATATTTGAAAACTCTAAGCATGAGATAGCAATTAGTCTTTTACCTATCAATATTTCAGTCATCTTTAAGTAATAATCTCATTTTCTTAATGTCTCATTTTTAACTTTAAAATTAAGTAATAACATTGACTTTTATGACTTGTCAATGATTAAAATAAATGCCAAAATAACAGAGTAGAAACAGTAATTAAGATAAGAAATATGAGTTCTGTTAAAATTGTCCAACCTTCAGGAATGTTAGACGGTATTAAAGGTAATCAATTTCGACGCGAAGTTAGTGATATTGTTGCTACTGGTGCTGATATTGTATTAATTGATCTTCAGAATGTAAGCTTTATTGATAGTTCTGGTTTAGGAGCTTTAGTTTCAGCAATGAAAACAGTACGTAGTGCTGGCGGAAAGCTATTTATTTGCTCAGTTAACGATCAAGTCAGGATGCTATTTGAACTCACTAAGATGGATCGCGTTTTTGAAATTTTTGCTAATCAAGATGAATTTAGCCAAAAAGTTTTAGCTGCAAAATAGCCATCGTAATATCATCGCTTTTAGCGTAACTAAAGTAAAAACGAAATAACTTAGAATGAGTTCTTTTATCAAAATTATTCAACCATCAGACTTTCTTAATGGAGTTCAAGTTAAACAACTCCGGCATCAAATTAGTGACCTTGTAGCATCTGGAGTTGATATAATACTTATTAACTTTGAAAATGTTAAGCAAATAGACAGTTCAGGGCTAGGTGGATTAATTGCAATTCAGAGAGTTGTACGTACAGCTAATAGTAAAGTTTTTCTTTGCTCAATTCACGGTCAGGTTAAAATGTTATTCGATTTGACAAAGATGAATGAAATGTTTCAAGTTTTTGCTAATCAACAAGAATTTCAAGAAGAAGTTCTCAACCAACAAAAAAATTAGATTTCCGATTTTGACGTTGTTAAGTTAAAACAAATTTTTAGTAAGGACAAGTCATCTTCAAAGCTACTAGTTTGACCTAAATTTTGAAGATAATTTAATAGTTGTTCCAAACGTTTATTTTGTTTGTGTGAGTCAACTAGCAACTGCACAAAAGATTCTTTTCCCCAAATACTACCATTGGGTTGAGATATCTCGTATGCGCCAT